>DXYB01000034.1 GCA_019416065.1 Acidaminococcus sp.
GAAAGTGGGGAAATTCGATGCTCTTTTTGGGGAATTTTGCTTGACAGAAAACACCCAACGCCGGCAATCAACATGGAAACAATAAAAAGTATATAGGGAAGCAAAGAAGGAAAATGCCTGGTTTTATAAAAAAGATGCTGCGCTACTTTATCCATTGTACCGTTGATTACGGCAACATTATAAAAGACGGATACAGCGAAGATAACAAACATCGTTGTTACAGGCCAAAAACGAATAACTTCACGCGGTGTAAGATTTAAGGCAAAACAGCCAATGAGATAGGCGAAGACCATGCCAAACAAACCCGTATTGATTTTGGTCTTGTATCCCAAAAAGACGGAGGCTATAATAGCGCCAATAATAATTCCTAACATAATTGTAGTCCCCTTTTTTATTCTTGCAACCCCAATAAGTTCATAGGGATCGTATGGGTCATATAACGAATATGCTCCAATGGAATTCCATGATCCAATAAATATTGTCCATACTGTTGAAAAGCTATTTCCCAATGAGGATTTTCGACCTGCCCGCCATCTGTATCACACATAATGTTTTTATATCCCACTGCCTGGATGGCTTCCAAGTTGACTTCCATATTGCTTTGATAGGTGTTGTCCCCCATGTTAGAGGCATAACAGTGCTCTAGGATCACATCATAGTCTTTTACAATGCGAATTTGTTCTTCTAAACCCATCCCTACAATCCACCATTCCGGATGGGTAACAACTATTTTTTTTAGTCCTGCTTTACGAGCTGCTTCCACGACGGTAAAGATCTCTTCCTGCGAAATATGGCCTGTACCAAGTGTAGCGTCAAAGTCTTTGATCAGGGCAAAAACGCTATTTAATTCTGGAACGATTTTACCATCCCTTACCACCTCAACGGCTGAATCTGGAGAAAGTTTCTTTTTTACTAAGTGGTTGTGTGCACTTTGCGTAGGTAACCATACAACTTTTGCGCCAAGTTTCAAGGATGATTCCACAGCCCAAGGGTTGATGCCTCCGACTTGCCTATTCAAGGTAATACTTCCAAACATGGTGAAATGATTTCTGTTTTTGTTTATCATGTGATTGAATTGATTACAAAGATAGGCCCGGTCCTGTGTAGTTCCTTGATGGGATTTTATGACGATTGCGCGCGCTCCTACGTTAATTGCCGCTTGCATCAATTCAATGTCGTCATAGGCCCTCAACCGAACATCTGGATTAGTGTGGACATGCATGTCAATTATGCCCTCTAAAGAAAACTCCGCCATGAATCCTTCCTCCCCATTGTGTTTATATCCTCTTTGGCGCTATCTTTAGTATACGATTCTGAATAATAGATGGTATCCCCAATTTTTTATATCCCATATAGGAAATCACAATAGGAGGAAGAAAAGTGAGAAATAAAAAATGAGTGCCTACATGAAAAAATTCATGCAAACACTCATGCTTTTACTTTTTACGTATTTTATGCTTCGGCTTCCACCGGGGTCACGCTGATCATACGGCGTTCTTTCCCCCATCTTTCGAAGGAAACCTTGCCAGCAACTTTGGCATAGATGGTATAATCTTTACCCATACCAACGTTTTTGCCCATATGGAAACGGGTGCCGCGTTGCCGCACAATGATGGAACCTGCCGTTACCAGCTGTCCGTCGTGTGCTTTCGTGCCCATCCGCTGTGCGTTAGAGTCACGACCGTTATGGGTAGAACCGGACCCTTTTTTATGAGCATGCAATTGAAGGATTAATTCGAACACGATGTTCACCTCCTGTGTTCTTGCGTTGTTAAATACTGGGGATAGTACTTTTTGAGCTCCTGCAGTCCACAGACCATGGTACGGAATAAAAGCTCCGTCTGCTCATCTGCACTCTCTTCCAGTGCTACCGCAAGCGCTCCACTTTCCTGATCCGCACAGTACTTGACCTTGCGGTGCAGTACCTGCTCCAGGCCCAGAATGGGAAGCTGGGTAGTCATCGACACCAGGGCACACACCTCATCAAATCCTTCCGGATTAGAGTCTGCATGGCCGAGCACCTGATATCCTGTAATACGGCCTTGATAATCTTCGAACAAATCGACGGTAATCATGGCTTAGGCTTGGATAGAAGTAATTTCAACCTGAGTAAACGGTTGACGATGTCCTTGCCGTTTCCGATAGTTGGATTTTGCTCTGTATTTGAAGACCAGAATCTTATCGGCTTTGCCCTGTTTTGCCACTTTGGCAGTGACTTTAGCGCCTGCCACAGTAGGAGCCCCTACTTTAACATCGCCATCATTCACGACGGTCAGAACTTCGTCAAAAACGACTTCCTGCCCTTCTTCAACGTTCAGCTTTTCCACGTTGACCACGTCGCCTTCGCTGACACGGTATTGTTTGCCGCCAGTACGGATAATTGCGTACATTCTTTGCACCTCCCTCATTCCAAGACTCGCCGAATACGGTACCCCTGCAGGGGTTTAGAAACCTCTCCGGGCGGTAGTGCCAAATTCACATTTAGCCTTCCAAGTATACTATGTTATGCTAAAAAAAGCAAGCTCCAACTTTCGCTTCCGATTTTGTAACAAGGAAAAGGACTATCCTGTAGTAACCATTATACTATGGGATAGTCTTTTTTTATGGGTCAGGCAATGTCTCCGGTAACAGCCCCGTTCAGGAGCTTACCCCCGGTAATGGTCAGCTGCGGATATGTTTTCTGCAAGTCCTGTACGGATTTACTGATACTGCTGCCGCCGCTGGTAGCAAACAAGACAATCCTTTTGCCTTGCAGATTATTTTGCTCCAAAAAGCTGTTGATAATCCGTGGCGCTGTGTACCACCAGATCGGAAATCCTATGTACACCGTATCATAGTTATCTAAGGAGAGCTTTGTTTTTGCTAGGGCCGGACGGCAAGTAGGATCATTCATTTCTACCGTGCTCCGGGCTTTTTTGTTCATCCAATTTAAGTCCGCATCCGTATATTGTTCCAGCGGGGCAATTTCATGAAGGTCCGCCCCTACAACTTCTGCCAGTTGTTTGGCTTTTCTGGCGGTAACGCCGCTGGCAGAAAAATACGCGACCAATTTCTTTCTCATGCGAATCCCTCCTCATGCACTTACAACTTAACTATAGTAAGTGCCTGGAGCAATGTCAATTTCCTTTCCAGCATGGGGCTTTATACATTTTTGCTATGGCTAGCCAGTGCCAAGTTGCGCAAAAGGATTTGCTTCCCCCGCCAGCTGAACGCATAATTCCCGTACTTCTGCCGGAACTCCCTGTTAGAGAGAGATTCCAGCTCTTCTGCAGTCAGATGCTGCAACCGGTTTTCTCTAAATTCCGGCAGCGGTGTATTCTTTACATCCCGGTTCAAGGGGCACACTCTCTGGCATACATCACACCCAAAAATCGTCTCAGATTTTTTCATGACCGCTTTTTCTTCCGGTGTGAGTTCCCCCTTTTTTTGGGTCAGATAGGATTTACAGAAATGATAATCGTACCCATTTTCCGAAAAGCACTGCCCCAGGCAGGCCTTAGCACAGGCCCCGCAGTGAAAGCAACCGTCCTTTGCAGGTACATCCGGTTTCAGTTCCAGGGTCGTTAGTACGGCACCAATAAAACACCAGGAACCGTATATTTGATTGATGACGCAGCCGTTGTCTCCTAAAATCCCCACGCCCGCCTGCACTGCCAAAAGCCGTTCTGCCAGCGGTGAAGTATCCACAATACAGGCCGTTTCACTGCCGAGAACATGGTTTTGCAGCCAGCCGGCAATATTGTCCAGATATAGCCTTACAACAGGATGGTAGTCCGGCACCTGGCAGTAGCAGGACAAATTACTGTCTGGAATGTCCGGCAGATGATAAGGAAATAAAATCACCACCGCACTTTTGCAGCCAGGCAAAACGGCCTCTAAATCATACCGCTCCGGGCCTTGTCCAGACGCCAGGGGACAGATAGGGGTTTCCTTTTCCGGACGGGGAATATGATCCGCAATGCCCACTTCCGTAAGTCCCAGACTTTTGCAGTATGTTTTCAGTGCAGCTGTTGTTACCATAGCACGCTCCCTTTACCCTGCAATCAATTTCATGGAACGCCATTTGCCCTGGCGCCAGCGCAGGAAGAAAATCACGGCCCGCACCGTCCAATCTGCCACCATGGCTAAGGCGATACCAATAACCCCCATATGAAGATAGATCCCCAAGGCCACGGATAAAATCATGCGCACCAAAACAGTGGACGCAATGGACACCACCATCGTAAAACGAATATCCCCTGCCGCCCGCAAACCAAACGGCAGCGCTCCCCCAAATGGCCAGGCAACACCGTTAAACAGATTATGAATCAGTACCAGCTGAATCACCAGGCTGCGCACCTCGTCCGAGAGGGCATAGTATTGCATCAAAAAAGGGGTCAATGCGAAAATAAGTCCGTTCCACACCAGTGAGGACAAAGAAGTGATCTTCATCAGCTTTTTAAAATACCACGTGGCCTGGGTGATCTCTCCCGCTCCCATGCACTGGCCGATCACCGTGATATAAACGGGCCCCATGGTAATCACCATAATCGAAGCCAGAGACCAGATGCTCTGGGCGATGCCGTTAGCCGCAATCTGTGCCGTCCCAAAAAGAGCCGTAATACTGGTTAAGGCAACTTTGATCAATTGGAACGCTCCGTTTTCAATGCTGTTGGGCACTGCCACATGGAGGATCTCTCGGATGGATTGTTTATCCACGGGCAGGATGTTCTTCCAGTGATATTGCACCAGCGTATCCGGACGAAGGCAATACCAGGTCACGGCGACCGCGGAAAACATCCGGGATAAAAAGGTGGGCCAGGCCACCCCGGCTACGCCTGCATGCAGGACGAAAATTCCGATGGCATTGCCTACGACGTTGATGATATTGGCCCAGATAGATATTCTAAGGGTCACGCCGGTCCGGTTAATGCTGCGGCAGACGGCCGCCCCCGTATTATAGACGCCCAGTCCCAGGAAAGAATAGGCCATGATTTTTTGATAGGCCACGCAGGCATCCATCACATCCGGTTCTACGCTACCAAAAAATAGTTGCAGGATGGGCCGGTTCCACAGTAGCAGGACCGCCGTAGCTAGTAGGGAAAAACCACTGGAAAGCAATAACAGCTGCCCGGCGGTTTTTTCTGCCTTTATTTTCTGGCGCGCTCCCAAATATTGGCTCACCATGACAGCACCGCCGCTAGCAAGGGCGGTAAATACGTAAATAAAAAATACCACCAACATATTTACCAGTGAGACCCCGGATACCGCTGCTTCTCCGGCATAGCTCACCATAAAAGTATCTGATACGCCCACCAGCAGCAGTAATAGTTGCTCAAAGAAAAACGGTAAAATTAATTTCCGCAAATCCTGATTACTGAAAAGCTTTCCTTTGTTCTCCATTCATTCAACTTCCTTTGCCACGCTACATTCTATAGGTTCTTCATTGCTCTCCTATCATAGCAAAACCGTACAAAAAAGCAAGTAAAACCGCCTGCGCTACGGCGCAGACGGTTTTACTTGCAAAAAGCGTGTTTATTCGCCCTTGATGGTTTTGATAATCAGCTGGTTGACCATGCCAGGATTGGCTTTTCCATGGGTTTTCTTCATAATCTGTCCCACCAAAAATCCAATGGCACGATCTTTGCCGGCTTTAAAGTCTTCTACGGATTTGGGATTAGCAGCAATGACTTCAGCGACCATGGCCTTAAGGGCCCCTTCGTCATTCATTTGTTCCAAGCCCAGCTCTTTCACAAGCGCCGCCGGATCCTTATCTTCCTTGAGCATGGCGGCAAATACTTTCTTGGCCGTCTTACTGGAAAGAATCCCTTTTTGGATCAATTCCACCATTTGTCCCAAATGGCTGGCAGCAACAGGGAAAGCTTCAATCCCGCAGGCATTGGAGTTCAGATAGGCAGATACATCCCCCAAAAGCCAATTGGCCACGCCTTTACCATCGGACGTTTCCTGCGAGGCTTCGTCAAAGTAATTGGCCATCTTTTTATTGGATACCAATAGCGAAGCGCTATATTCGTCCAGGCCCTTTTCCTTCATAAAACGCTGCAGTTTGGCATCCGGCAATTCCGGCAGTTCCTGGCGTGCTTTTTCCACCCATTCTTTTTCAATGATAATGGGCGCCAGATCCGGTTCTGGGAAATACCGGTAATCATGGGCCTCTTCCTTGCTGCGCATAGAAAAGGTCATACCCTGGGCATCATCCCAGGTCCGGGTTTCCTGCACCACATGGCCACCGTCCTCCAGGATTTCCTTTTGCCGTTCCACTTCATAGGCAATGGCCCGCTCCAACGCTTTAAAGGAGTTCAGGTTTTTAATTTCTGCACGGGTGCCAAATTCCTTGGCCCCTTCCGGCATAATAGAAATATTGGCGTCGCAGCGCATGGATCCTTCTTCCATTTTGCCATCGCAGACTTCCGTATACTGCAGATAATCCCGCAACTTTTCCATATAGGCCCGGGCTTCTTCTGCTGACCGCATATCCGGCTCGGACACAATTTCAATTAGTGGTACGCCGGCCCGGTTGTAGTCTACAGCGGAAAAATCCGAAGTACTGATAGAAGCTCCGGAGTGTACCAGCTTACCAGCATCTTCTTCCATATGGATACGGGTAATCCCAATCCGCTTGGTTTTGCCGCCTACGGTTACATCCAAATGCCCCCCCAGGGCAATGGGCTGATAGAACTGGGAAATCTGATAGGCTTTGGCCAGATCCGGATAATAGTAGTTCTTCCGGTCAAATTTGCTGTAGCGCTGGATATCACAGTTTACAGCTAACGCGAAGCGCAGTGCAAACTCCACCATTTGTTTATTGATCACAGGCAATGCCCCCGGCATCCCCAGGCATACCGGGCACACATGGGTATTAGGGGCACTGCCAAATTCTGTAGAGCAGGAACAAAAAGCCTTGGTTTTCGTTTTTAGTTCCGCATGGACTTCCAAACCAATTACAGTGGTATATTCTGTCATAATTTCAATCCTCCCAGCGGTGCCACGGCTTTATGGAAATCCGTAGCCTGTTCAAAGGTGTACGCAGCCCGCAGCAAGGTTTCTTCGCCGAGTGCCTTGCCGATGAGCTGTGCCCCTACCGGCATGCCGTCCACAAATCCGCAGGGGATGGAAATGCCGGGCAGGCCCGCCATATTCACAGGAATGGTCGTCACATCCAGCATATATACGGTTAGAGGGTCCATCTTGGCATCCAGGGGATACGCTACGACCGGAGAAGTAGGTGTCAAAAGCAGGTCGCATTGTTTAAAGGCATTGGTAAAGTCATTGCGGATCAACGTCCGAACCTGCATGGCTTTATTGTAGTAGGCATCGTAGTAACCAGAGCTTAATACATACGTCCCCAGCATAATCCGCCGGCGCACTTCTTTGCCAAAGCCTTCCGTACGGGTCCGGCGCATCATTTCCGGAGCGGATTCTGCAGCCGCCCGATAGCCATACCGCACGCCATCAAAACGTCCCAGGTTGGCCGAAGCTTCTGCCGGTGCAATGATGTAATAGGTAATGACGGCATACTCGGTATGAGGCAGGGATACCTCAATGACATTGGCCCCTAGTTCCTCAAATTTTTTTGCAGCCAGTTTCACCTGTTCTGCCACTTTAGGATCCGTTCCCTTTCCAAAATATTCTTTTGGAAGGCCAATGGTCATACCTTTGACATCCTGTTGCAGGGCTTTGGTATAATCAGGCACTGGAGCGTTATAACTGGTAGAATCATGAGGATCCACACCGCTAATGGTATTTAGCACTAATGCCGCATCCGTTACGTCCCGGGT
This sequence comes from Acidaminococcus sp., assembly GCA_019416065.1. Taxonomy (GTDB): domain Bacteria; phylum Bacillota; class Negativicutes; order Acidaminococcales; family Acidaminococcaceae; genus Acidaminococcus. The sequence goes on from DXYB01000034.1 coordinate 7,779, forward strand.
GATGGGCCCGATCTGGTCCAGAGAAGAAGCAAACGCCACGCACCCGTACCGGGAAACCCGGCCGTAGGTAGGCTTTAATCCCACACAGCCGTTAAAAAATGCCGGCTGCCGGATGGAGCCACCGGTATCACTGCCCAGACTCCAAATGGATTCCCCTGCTGCAATAGAAGCAGCACTGCCGCCAGAAGACCCGCCTGGCACACGGGAAAGATCCCAAGGATTGTGGGTTACCTGGAAGTGAGAAGTCTCCGTGGTGGATCCCATAGCAAATTCATCCATATTGGTCTTGCCCAGGAAAATGGCCTCGTCTTTCCGCAGGTTGGCGATGACGTGGGCATCATACACTGGGACAAAGTTTTCCAATATTTTCGAAGCGCAAGTCGTGCGCAGTCCTTTGATGCTGATATTATCCTTAATCGCACCGGGGATTCCGGCCAGCGGTTTGATTGTCTGGCCTGCGGCAAGCATGGCATCTACTTTTTCTGCCTGTTTCAGGGCGTTTTCCTTATCCAGTGTCAAATAGGCTTTGACCTTGTCTTCCACTGCATCAATCCGATTATATACAGCTTTAGTCAGCTCCACGGAGCTGATTTCTTTTTTGACCAGCTTTTCATGGAGTGCATGCGCTGTTTCATTATATAAAGCCACGACTAACCCTCCTCTTATTCGATGACACGGGGAACTTTGAAGCCGCCCTCATACTCTTCCGGCGCATTCTTCATCGCTTCCTCATGGGATACACCCGTCTGGGGTACATCCTCCCGCAGCACGTTGCTGATGGGCAGCACATAGGGAGAAGGTTCAATGCCTTTGGTATCCACCTTTTTCAGTATTTCCGCATACTCCAAAATCTGGTTAAACTGTCCCACAAACATATCCATTTCCTCATCCGGCACGTTTAACCGGCACAACGTTGCGATATGTTTTACGTCTTTCACCGTAATGCTCATATTTTCACCGCCTATACAATCTTTGCATGCAGAACCCACTGCCATTGGCAGTTTTATTCTGCTAACGCCATTACCTTAAAATTATAGCACAGCTGACCAGATTATCAAACCATTTCAGGCGTGATCCGCTGGTGATTCTGCCTTATTACCCTTATTGCTCTCCGGCAAAAGGCATACCAGTGCCCCTGCCAGCATAAGCCCCATGCCCCATAGCATCCGCCCGGTAATGGTTTCTCCCACAAACAGGATAGCAAGGAGCGGAGACAGGATGGGTTTAAAGAAATAGGTCAAGTTGCCTAGGGCCGTCCCGCCGCAGTCCATGGCGTAGAACCAGCACAAAAAGGCAAAAATCGTGACGCCAATATACAGCAGCAGTACCCAGGGCAAGATATCCCAACTATACCCGGTAAAAAAGGGAATATCCGCAAATGCAGCAAGGTCATGTCCCCGCAGCCATTGGCTAAGGGCCGGGATATGGGTGCAAACCGCTAATAGAGCCGTTTGCACGCCGCCGCACAAAAAGCCGCCGCAGGTCATGACAAGGCTCCCCAGATCGCCGGAAAGTTTTCTCCCTCGCACCGCATACAGGGAATAAAAGAATACCGAAAGGGATAGGATCAAAAGACCAACAGGATCCAGGTAGCTTTCCAGAGGATTTACCAGCACAAAGATCGCAATCAGTTGGAGTACCAAGCCCTGCTTCTGCCGCAGCCGCACCGGCTCCCCTAAGAGCAGTGCCGCCATCAGCGCCACGCACAACGGATTGATAGAAAACAGTACGCTGCTGATTCCTGCTCCTAACATCACCGTTCCTGTTTGGTAAAAGGGCGCCACCAAAACTACGCCCCACAGCCCCAGCAGGTTCATCTCCCAAAATTGGGCAAGGGTCACTGTAGTATGTCTCCTGTGCAATTCCCGGCGTGCCAGCGGCAAAAGTAAAATGCCTGCCAGAATATACCGGCTGAAGGTCACCTGGATACCGCCCAACTGGCCGCCGATTTTTTTCATACAGACTTCCGTAAAGCAAAAGAAAAAAGCAGCCGCCAGCGCATACAATAGGCCTGTTTGTTTTCGTCCCATATAATTCTCCCTTTATCCTACGATTTGCCTTGGCACGGTGTGTGCCATCAGGCGGATTTCCGTCTTGCTAAAGCCGCTATGCAGCAAAAGAGCAATAAAGCGGACGTACTCATCTACTGGCGGTGGTCCACTTTTCTGTCCCCGGTCCGTAGCAATATAGATCCGGGACGGTCCTACCATCCGGATGTGGGCCACCATTTCTTCTTCCGTGACGCAGCCTTGGGGAATATTGATCCAGTTTTTTTCGATCAATGTCCCCGCATCCGCTAGTTCTTTTTGGATTTCTGGCGGCACGCGGGTGATGGTCAGTTCCGGATGGGTGAGAATCATAGGGACGTTTCGTTTCCGCCCTTCCCGGCAGAGTAAAATGGCTTCTTCCGGGCTTACATGTCCTGTCGCAAGATAGCAGTGTCCACTTGCCTTAATGAGATCCATGATCTCATACACCTCGTCTTTGAGTTTACCGGTTTCGTCAATTACAGAAATGCCGGGGTGTTTATATACAGTTCCTGGCCCCATGGTGAGACGTTTGACACTATTATCTGCGTCCAGGGTAGGCATCCAGATGATTTTTACCCCGGTTTTTAACGCATAGGCCACTGCCAAGGGATTCAATCCCCCTACCGGCCAGTTCAGCGCCATCCCACCGAAGGCTTTGGCCGTAAATTTTCCGCTTGCATTGATTAACTGGGCCCGAAGGCCCGTATACTCATAATGGCTTTTCAACATAATGCCGGCCATTTTCCGGTCGCTGGCTGCCTGCATAATAGCAAAATCATTTTGCAGACGTGGGAACACACAGGGCCCCGGATGCACATGAAGATCATACGCCCCTTCCATCAGTTCATCAATACACGCTGAGGCATACTCCATCCCTGACATTCCTTCTTTCTCTTATAGCTCTTATATTGAAACTTAGTATATCGTTTCCCCATTTTTCCGTCAATAAAAAAAGGACCTGTTTCCCCATTTGGGCAGGCAACAGATCCTTCCAAAGAAATTTTCAAAGTTCCCGGAGCAGTTCCCCCACAGATTTCTTGCCGAATAATACTTTCTCTCCTCCGTTGATCACAAGGCAGGGAACGCTCATCACATTATACCGTTCCTTTAGGCCAGCGAAATGGTTTAGATCATACACATCCGCAGTAATATGGGGATTTAGCGCCGCAATATGCTGAGCCGCTGCTACCAGTTCCGGGCACATGGTGCAGGACAACGACACCAAAAGTTGCAGCTTCACAGGATGCGAAATGGCTAAAATTCTTGCCCTATCTGCATCGGCAAGTGGCTGTCCCGGCCCTGCTGCATTGTATAATCCCAGGACAAAGGACGTAAATTCATGACCGCCAGGTACGCCATGAAAGCATAAGCCTTTAGAAGCGCCCTCTTTTGTGGTAATCTCCACAAAGGGGAGGTCTTCTCCTCCATTTTGTGAAATCGTAACAGAAAGTTTTTCTGTCATCCCAGCCAGTTCTTCCATATAGTGTTGCAATTCCAGGGACACGGGACGCGCATCCAAATGCAACTCCAGAACAAGGGGCTGAGCCATCCGTGCAAAAACGTTAGCCAGTTGCTCCCGCATCTCCGGTGAAAGCAGGTCACTTCCAGCAGTTTCTTCGTTTTCGTTTTCTCTGCCGCCATCCACAGCCTGATGGGCTCTTGCCCGGCGTACCGGCAGATCGGCTTTTCTCCCAGTCTTTTTCTGCATCAGCGACACATATTTTTCTAATTCCGTGGCTGCAATGGCCCCATCCCCCGTTGCGGTGACCACTTGCCGTAAAGGTTTGATGCACACATCCCCCGCAGCATACAGACCATCCACACTGGTTTTCTGGTTGCGGTCCGTCACCACATACCCTTGGGCATCCAGTTCCGCCAGGTCCTTAATTAATTGCGTAGAGGGTTCGTAGCCAGCAAACACAAAGATCCCAAAGCTGTCTCCGTTAGGCGGGCGGTATGTCGTAATTTCCCCGGTTTGGGAATTTTTGTAGGCCAGGCTGCGCACCATGGCATCCCCTTCTACGTTAACCAGGGATGTATACGGCAGGACGGTAATCTTGTCGTGGTTTTTAGCTTCGTCAGCAGTTTGCTTTGCACAGGTAAAGTCCTCTCCCCGGATAAGAATCGTCACATGGGAAGCATATTTTGTGAGAAATACGGACTCTTCTGCAGCGGCAAATCCTCCGCCTACTACAAAGACTTCCTTGCCTGTAAAAAATTCCCCATCGCAAGTAGCACAATAGGAGATACCTCGGCCTTTAAACTGGGCTTCCCCGGTAAATCCCACCATCCGAGGATGCGCGCCTGTAGCAAGGATCACGCCCAAGCAGGAAAATGTGCCCCGGTCCGTTATCACTTGCCGTACGTCTTGGGAAAAATCCAGCGTTTCCACATTGGCCAGCAAGAATTCACAACCAAAGGCTTCTGCCTGCTCCCGCATCCGCTCCGTCAATGCCTTGCCACTGACCGGACCGCTGCCAGGATAATTAACCACTTCGGAAGTAATCGTAATCTGTCCGCCGAAAGTTTCTTTTTCAATCACCAGGACCCGATAACAGGCCCGTGCCAGATACAAACCGGCGGTAAGGCCCGCAGGCCCCCCGCCGATCACTACTGCATCATAAAAGTTTCCGTTTTCCATCGTATTGTCCGTCCAACTTATAGTGCTCCCACCAAATCCAACGTCGGTTTTAAGGTTTTGGCGCCAGGCTGCCATTTGGCCGGGCACACCTGATCCCCATGTTCCGCCACAAACTGACTGGCCTGAAGACGACGGAATAGTTCATCGGCGTTACGGCCCACATTGCCCGCATTGACTTCACAAATTACAATTTTCCCTTCTGGATTGATAATGAAACTGCCCCGCTCGGCCATGCCATCTGCCTCAATCAGCACATCAAAATCCCGTGTCAGGGCATGGGTGGGATCCGCCAGCATAGGATAGGTAATCTTGCTGATCCGTTCAGAATGGTCATGCCATGCTTTATGGACAAAATGGGAATCACAGGAAACGGAATAAATCTCGCAGCCCGCCGCTTTAAAATCCGCATATTTATTTTGCAAATCTTCCAATTCCGTAGGACATACAAAGGTAAAATCCGCCGGATAGAAGAAAAATACACTCCAGTGGCCCAGGATATCTTTTTTCGTCACCGTTTTAAATTCACCGTTCACAAACGCCTGCACAGAGAAATCCGCCACTTCTTTACCTAGCATTGACATAGTCTTAGCCTCCTTTTGTCTGGTTCTTTTTGGACCGGCAAGCAGCACAAAGATGATAGAGTCTGAGATCGTAGGCCACCACAGGCACTCCGGCTTCTTTGGAAAAAAGTGTCTTCATATCCGGCAACTCTATATCCTGCAGCTGCCCGCACTGGATACAGACCAGATGGTCATGGCGTACACTGGTATCATACCGATCCGCAAAGCCTTCTATACTGATTTTACGAATCTTTCCCTGTGCCTCCAGTCCATTCAGGTTGTTGTAGACAGTCGCCATAGCAACCTTTGGATATTCCTGCCGCAACAGGAAAAAAATTTGTTCTGCCGTCATATGTTTACCCGTGGAACACACGATTTTTAAAATGCTCTCCCCATATTTTGTCATTGCAAACCCTTCCAAAAAGATAATTAGAATTATTCTAATTAAAATTTTACCAGATATATTGGGTTTGTCAAGAGAAAATAACAATCCCCCATCCATCAGAGTTTTTCTCCGATCAATGAGGGATACGTCTTTAGAAAGTCTACTGTGAGGATGTCATTTTTCCCGAATCTTCCAGCGACAAATGATGCAGCACCAAAAGCACGGCATTACCAGCCCAGAACAGCATACCCAGCTGGGTATTAAACAGTGTGTAATCCGTCAGCCCGCTGATAAAAATGCCCACTAAAGAAGCCATATACCCGCAGGCCACCCCCCGGATCCAGGGCCTAACATGTGCCCTGTGCCGGATGTCCCGCGCTAAAAAAAACATATGGACAATAAAGAAGAGGAACAGGAGCAATCCGGCAATCCCCAGCTCTGCCGTGATATTCAGCAACAGATTGTGGCTGTGGTACATAAAGACATCTTTATCCATGAAAAAATTGTAGGAAGGAAACGCATACCCATAGCCATACCATCCCACCCCAAAGGGATGATCCCGAATCATGTCCAGAGAGGTTTCCAGATAAAAGAAACGCAGCTCGGCAGAGGTATCCTGCACAGAAAAAATAGACATAAGCCGCTCTGCAATTTTATTCCAGCACAGGTATAACACACCCAGTCCCCCTCCGATAAAGGGAAGAAACGCTTTATGATAAAACGCGCCAGCAAAAATAAAGAGCACCCAAAAATAGGCCACCCAGTTTCCCCGGGAAAAGGTGAGAATCAGGCAGGCCGTTGCCAAAAGAAAAATCATAACCAGTGCAGCCCGAGTCCGCCCCCCCTTGAGTGGGGCAAAGATCCCTTCACAGTATGCCACGGTCAATACCAGAAAGGTCCCCAAAATATTGGGATTGACCAGTGTGGATACAGCCCGTCTATACACATGGCGGAACGCATCGTGATCCACCCACTCTACATTCTGCAGGGACACTCCGTAAAAATATTGCCACAGGCCAAAGGCGGCAACAAGACCGGCCGAAATCATAAAGACTTTCATAAGGAACAGGGAGCGACGCCCGGTGCTGGCATAGCGCAGGACCAGATAAAAGATGCCCGCTTCCTGCCCCACTACCCACACCCAGTTAAACAAACTGGCACCAGGTGCCGGTGACCACAGACAGCTGATAAGGCTTAAAAAGAATAATCCCCACAAACTGCGACCGATGGTTTTCGGCACATGGCAAGTAGGCCAAAACTGCCCTGTTTTGTACACATTACAAAGATTCAGAAAAAAGCACAGGACAAAAACCATCCCTGCTAATCCCTGGTGAAGTGGCAGTACAAAAAACAGTACCGCCAACATTCCAAAAAGGATTTGGTTTAGGTTCCAGGACTTGGGAAGTCCCCAGGTTCGAGGTCCGTTCATATCCTTACCGGTCCAGTCCCAGTTCTTTAAATGTCCCTATAAGATACAAGCTGCCACAGACAATGACCACGTCATCCGGCTGGGTTTCCTTCACTGCTTTATGGTAAGCTGCGGCCAGATCCTGCATGGGGACGGCATTTTTGTGGAGCCGTTTGGCCAGTTTTTCCGGCGTTTCCGCCCGGTCTCCGGTGTGGGCCAGCACGGTGTAAATCGTATCGCTGTCCCGAAACAAAATATCCGCGACTTCGCTTACGTCCTTATCGGCCATCATGCCAAAGACAAAGGTACGATGGACGTCAGGATAATACAAATCCAGCGCCTTGCGCAGCACCGTAACCCCGGAAGGATTATGGGCCCCATCCAGGATAATATCCGGTTTCTGGTGGATCAGTTCCAACCGCCCCGGCCATTTGGTCTGGGCCATACCGGAAAGCATAGCCTCCTTAGTAATCGCAGGATCTTTTTCTGCCAAAAGGATTGCCGTCGTAAGGGCTGCTGCCCCATTGACCATCTGGTGTTCCCCGGCAAGGTGGATGGCGACCTCCAGAGACTTCCCATCACGGTCATAGCGGAAAAGCTGCCGGGCCATAGAGCTACTCTCTTCTTTTACAGAAAAATCCCTGCCAAACACATAGAGCGGGGCATGTAGCCTTTTGGCGGTTTCGCTAATCACCGTAAGGGCAGTCCCCTCTGCGCAAGTAACAACGGGGACGTTTTTCTTAATGATACCCGCCTTTTGTGTAGCGATGGCTTCCACGGTTTTGCCCAGCCGGTCCGTATGTTCCAGGGTCACATTCGTGATCACGCTGACTTCCGGGATAATAACATTGGTAGAATCCCACAGACCGCCCATGCCCACTTCAATGACCGCATAGTCCACCTGCTGCCGGGCAAAATATAAAAAGGCCATAGCCGTAATAAACTCAAATTGGGTGGGTTGCTCGCCGCCTCCCGCCATCCATTGATCCAAGGCCTTTTTAACGGTTTCCGTAAGATCTGCAAAATCCTGGTCACTGATATCTTTCCCGTTCAAACAAATCCGCTCGTTGTAGCGGACAAAGTGGGGCGAGGTATAACTCCCCACCTTTTTTCCCGCCTGCGCCAGCATATTGGACAGAAAGGACACCACGCTCCCCTTTCCATTGGTACCGGTTACATGGATTGTGCGGATTTTTTGTTCCGGATGCCCCAATAGCTCCACCAGGCCCTGGATGCGTTCCAGTCCCAACTGGCTGCCGAACTTTCCCATATCGTCTAGATAGCTAACCGCCTCTTGATAATCCATGGTTGATCTCCTTTCGAGATTACAATGCTTTCAGGGTTTCCATCCGTTCTTTCAGTCCGGCGATCTTCGCCGTGAGTTCTGCCTGCTTTTCTTTTTCTTTGTTGACTACCGCTTCCGGTGCTTTTTCCAGGAAGTTGGCATTGGATAGCTTACCGCTGCAGCGCTTGGCTTCCTGTTCCGCGCCGGCCAGCTCTTTCTGGAGCCGCGCCATTTCTTTTTCTACATCAATCAGACCTTTTAAGGGCAAATACACCTTAGTCCCTGTCACCACCGTTGTGAGAGCATTTTCCGGTGCCGCGTCCTCCAAATCTCCTACTGTAAGCGTATCCACGGTACCTAGTTGCTGCACATAGTGCATCTGCTGCGTAAAGACAGGCCTTAGGTCCTTCCCAGTCAATACAATAGCCGGGGCTTTATGCCCAGGGGCGGCACTGACTTCCGCCCGCATATTCCGGATGGCTTTGATAACGTCCATCATGGCGGTCATTTGCCGTTCCGCTTCCGCATTTTCCAAGGAAACATCCTCCTGGGGCCAAGACGCTACCATAATGCTTTCCCCTTCATGGGGCAGATGCTGCCAGATTTCTTCCGTGATAAACGGCATGTACGGATGAAGCAGCCGCATGGCCGTTTCTAATACGGTGCACAGCACCTGTTGCGCCGTAGCTCGTTCTTCCGCTTTTTCTTTATTATACAGACGAGGTTTAGCCAGTTCCACATACCAGTCGCAGACTTCACCCCAAATAAATTCGTAGAGCAGGCGACCGGCTTCTCCCAGCTCAAATTTCTCCAAATCACGAGTCACTTCTGCTACCGTGTGTTGCAACCGGGACAGAATCCACGCATCCGCCAGGGTCAGTGGGGCTTTTTTAGCCGCTTTATCGTAGCCTTCCAGATTCATCAGGGCAAAACGAGATGCGTTCCAGATCTTGTTAGCAAAATTCCGGGTGCTTTCAATCCGGTTCCAGTAAAACCGCATATCATTGCCCGGGGTATTGCCCGTAATCAACATAAAGCGCAGGGTATCGGCCCCATACTGGTCCACCACTTCCAGGGGGTCAATACCGTTACCAAGGGATTTACTCATCTTCCGGCCCTGATCATCCCGTACCAGCCCATGAATAAACACATGATGGAACGGTTCCTTGTGCATAAATTCTTCGCCCATAGTAATCATCCGGGCTACCCAGAAGAAAATAATGTCATAACCGGTCACCAGAACGCTGGTAGGATACCACTGTGCCAGTTCCTTCGTATGATCCGGCCAGCCAAAGGTAGAAAAGGGCCACAATCCAGAACTGAACCAGGTGTCCAACGCATCTTCGTCCTGATGGATATGGGCGCTGCCACATTTAGGGCAGGTAGTCAGATCCGTGCGGGAAGCGCTCACCGCCCCGCAGTCATCACAATACCACACGGGGATCCGGTGTCCCCACCAGATCTGGCGAGAAATGCACCAGTCATGGATATTTTCCATCCACTGCAAGTAGGTCTTGGTAAACCGTTCCGGCACAAATTTCGTATGCCCTTCCGTGATGCACCGTATGGCTGCTTCTGCCAAGGGTTTCATTTTGACAAACCATTGGGTGGAAACCATGGGTTCTACCACATGGTGGCAGCGCTGGCAATGTCCTACAGAGTGAGGAGCATCTTCTATTTTTACCAAAAGGCCTGCGTCTTTTAGATCGTTCACGATGTTCTTACGGCATTCGTACCGATCCTGACCTTCATATTTCCCCGCTTCCCGGGTCATTTTCCCGTCCAGGCCGATGACGGAGATCTGTTCCAGCTGATGACGCGCTCCCACTTCATAGTCATTGGGATCATGGGCTGGGGTAATTTTTACAGCCCCGGTTCCAAATTCCAAATCCACGTAATCATCCGCAATAATGGGAATCACCCGGTCCGTTGTAGGTAAAGCAATCTGCTTGCCCACATAGGAAGCATACCGCGCATCTTTGGGATTAACGGCCACTGCCGTATCCCCGGGAATGGTTTCCGGACGGCTGGTCGCAATGGTAAGGAAATTACCCGGCTCGCCCACAACAGGATAGTTAATATACCACAAACTCCCTGCTTCATCCTTGTGTTCTACTTCCACATCGCTTAACGCCGTGCGGCAGTTGACGCACCAGTTGATCATCCGGGTGCCTTTGTAGATCAGCCCCTTTTCATACAGACTGACAAAAGCTTCCCGCACTGCACGGGACAAGCCTTCATCCATGGTGAACCGCTGCCGGTCCCAGTCGCAGGAAATGCCCAGGGATTTCAGCTGGGTCACGATTTCATCCCCGTAGGCTTCCTTCCATTTCCAGACCCGTTTTACAAATTCTTCCCGGCCCAAGTCGTAACGGGTGAGCCTTTCTTTTTTCTTCAGCTCTTCTTCCACTTTGATCTGGGTCGCCAGCCCCGCATGGTCATAGCCCGGCAACCAGCACACATTTTCTCCCAGCATCCGGTGCCAGCGTACCAGAATGTCCTGGAGGGTATTATCCAAAGCGTGCCCCATATGCAATTTTCCTGTAATATTGGGAGGTGGGATCACCACGCTAAAAGGGGTTTTATCCGTATCTACTTCCTGATGAAAATAACCGTTTTTAATCCAGAACGCATACCATTTTTTCTCCACTAAATTGGGATCATACACCTTGGGGATATTGTTTTCCTCTGCCATACTTCCGCCTCCTCAAAAAAAATAAACCCGTCCTTCCTATAGGACGAGTTGTATCGCGGTACCACCTATGTTCTCAATTGCTTGAGCACCTCTATAGGCGTAACGTGCCTGACGGGGAGCGCTCTTCACCCTCCCGGCTCCCGGATGACCTTCCCGCGTCTTTGCAGATGCTTTCACCAGCCGCATCCTCTCTGCTGCAAAAATCCGCCGTACTCCTTCCGTTCTCAGCCTGTATCACTATTTGATTATACAAGGTATTGTACCAAGAGCCTGGAAATCTGTCAAATTTCCAGGCTCTATACAAACTGCACGTCTTAGTCCTTTACGACTTTGACCCGCAGGGAAATATCTTCCTTGTCCTTCGGTCCTGGCTGGCCGCTGATCCCCCCAAAAGGCATTTCTGCCAGCAGCGTCCAGGATTCCGGCAGGGCAAACAGTTTCCGGACGGCTTGATCAATCACAGGATTATAGTGCTGCAGATTGGCTCCCAGGCCCAATTCTTCCAAACCTGACCAAATGGTAAATTGCAGCATCCCATTGGCCTGGTTGGCCCAGACGGGGAAATTGACCGCATACAGGGGAAATTGTGCCTGCAGCTTTTTCACCACTTCGGTATCATAGAAATACAAAATGGTTCCATAACCCGCTTTAAACCCGTCAATCTTTTCCCGGGCTACTTTGCCGCCAAAGGCATCATAGATCGCGTCCCACAACGCATCCTGCTGCTTGCCAAGGGCAACCACCACACGGGCACTTTTCATATTAAACGCATCCGGCACCAGCTCGGTCAGTTCTTTGACCAATGTGGTAATTTGCGCTTCCTCTACTGGAATATTTTTATTGATTTGATAATAGGTACGCCGTTTGGCGATGGATTTGTAAACGCTAATATAAAAGTGAACCATTTTGGACCCAAACGCTAATGAAAAA
>DXYB01000035.1 GCA_019416065.1 Acidaminococcus sp.
CCAGAAAAGGATGAATTTGGGGTCCTCCCCAACATTTGACAAAGAACCTAAAAAATGTGCCGAACGCCATCTACGTTCGGCACATTTTTTAGTTAGGCCTCCATCAGATCGGTCATGCTATGCAAGCTAAGCGCGATGGTGGAGCCATTATGGAGCAAGGCCGTTGTAGCTGGGGGCAGTATGCCCATCACCCCCAAGCCAATCAGGCTTGCATTAAATCCTACAACAAAATCAAAGTTAAAGTTGACCCGGTGCATCAAAAGTGTGCTGATCTTTTTGAGTACCACCAGCTGCTGCAGATCATGCCCGGATATGGTAATATCTGCAATCTCCCGAGCGATATCGGCCCCTTCGGCAATGGCAATCCCCGCATCGGCCTCGGACAGGGCCGGGGAATCGTTGATCCCATCGCCCACCATCACCACACGATGGCCTTTGGCTTTGGCTTCTTTTACAAAACGGGCCTTGTCTTCCGGCAGTACTTCGGCGTAGAACTTATTCAGTCCCAGTTTGGCTGCCACCGCAGCCGCCGTGCGTTCGCTGTCGCCGGTCATCATAACCAGGTTTTTAAACCCGGCTTGCCGCAGATTTTTCATGACCTGGGGTGCTTCCGGTCTAAGCGGATCCTGGATACAGAGAATGGCGATCAATTTGCCATCCAGCGCCATATAAATATGGGAATATTCTTCTGGCCGGTTCTCGTACTTATCCTCTTCGCCTTCTGGTATGGTAACTTTTTCATCCTCAAAAATGAAATGTCCACTACCGATGACAATCCGCTTGCCTTCCACATTTTTATTCTTGGCTTGAATATCGCTGACCCGTGAAGCAATCCCATGGGCTACGATATATTCCACCTTGGTATGCATTTCCTTGTGGTTGATGCCCTTATCGGCAGCTTCCCGCACAATGGCGTTGGCCACAGAATGAGGGAAGTGTTCTTCCAAGCAGGCGGCATAGCGCAGCACCGTTTTCTGGTCATAGCCGCTAAAGCAGATAATATCTGCTACTTTTGGCTTGGCCAGCGTCAGTGTCCCGGTTTTATCAAAGACAACCGTATCGGCTGCCGCAACAGCTTCCAGGAATTTCCCGCCTTTTACCGTAATCTTGTGGGTGCTGCATTCCCGCATAGCACTTAGCACAGAAAGCGGCATGGACAATTTCAAGGCACAGGAAAAATCCACCATCAAAATGGACATGGCCCGTGTCACGTTTCTGGTCAGCAAATAGGTGAGGAGCGTTCCCCCCAGGCACCAAGGCACCAGACCGTCTGCCAGATGGCTGGCCCTACTCTCCAGGTTGGACTTAAACGCTTCGGAATTCTGGATCATTTTCACGATCCGGTCATACCGGTTACCGCCAGCGGCACTCTTGACCTTAATGGTGAGCTCTCCATCTTCCACCACGGTACCGGCAAAGACAGAGATCCCCGCCGTTTTGTGCACGGGCATGGATTCTCCGGTCATGGAGGACTGGTTGACCATCGCATCGCCATCCACCACTTCTCCGTCCAGGGGAATCGTACTGCCCATTTTGACTGTAAGCAGATCTCCGGTCTTTACTTCATTGAGGCTGACTTCTACTTCGCTGCCATTGATCACCTTCCAAACGGTATCAATGTGAAGGGACATATTATCGGCCAAATCATTGACCGATTTTTTATAGGTCCATTCTTCCAGCAGGTCGCCGATCCGCAACAGGAACATAACAGACCCTGCCGTCTTCACGTCGTTTTGCAAAAGTGCGGCCGTAATGGCACTGGCATCCAGCACAGGAACATCCAGTCTGGCGTGGCGCAAAGATTGCAACGCTTTCCAAATAAACCGGATATCATAGAACCAGCAGCGAATTACCCGAATGGGTAGTGGCAAAATCCAACGGGACGCAAAATGCCGTACCGTCGTGCCGATCAATTTATTCCGGTACTGTCGATTTAGCAGTAACGACTGGGCTTTTTCCCGGGACGCCTTACGCAGTTCCGGGTCGTTCATATTTAAAGCAGCCAGGGCGGCAATAATCCCCTTGCGAAATGAGCCCTCTGGGTCCATCTGGTAGAACACGGCAAGGCCAGCAGCTCCGGTGTACAGTTTGACCTTTTTTACACCGGGTACCCGCTGCAGCCCGGTCAAAATAGCGGCGCCCTGCTCCAGGGTAAAATAGTTCACCATCCGGCCTTCTTGGGCCAGGCATTGCACCCGCAGACGCCCAGGAACTTCATGTTGGATTTGGAATTTCATACTTTCCGCTCCCTTTCTTTATAGCAGGGAACGAACCTTATGCTTTGACAGCTTGATCTTCTACAACCGCAGCTTTGGCAGCCGCTTCCGCTTTCGCCTTAGCTTCTGCTTCCGCCGCTTCTAACTTCTGGTTTTCCTCTTTGGCCTGTGCCACTACATCATCAGCCTGAGCCTGCAGGCAAGCAGAAGTCTGCTCCGCACATTTTTTAGCACGCAGCGCAGCTGCCGTGGTCTTTACCAGCGCTTTTTTCATCACATTGGATTTAACGAATTTTTCTCCCAGCAGCCCCAGCACTGCGCCACCAGCTACTAAACCAGTCTTTACCCAATCTTCTCTTTCCATGATACATACCTCCTAAAAATAAATTCCCCGGTTCATCAGGCCGATCAGGCAGCCATTCCCATGATCCGGTAGAGTTCCTCTTGCTTTGCCGCCCGTCCTAATCCAGGAAGCAAAGCCCGCATTACGATTGGATCTCTGACCCTCATTCCAGTATACACCGGGACACAGTCGGTTTGACTTATGCCTCATTATAGTACAAAACGGTTTTGTTAGGCAATCGCAACACGAGAAAAACTTTTGAAATCTTTTCGGCTTATTTTTGTAACATAGTTAAAAGCAGCGTATAGAGTCCTAACCCCATACGCCGCTATGGATTTAAATATTCCAGTCGCTTTTAATCTCCTCAAACTTCTCTTCTGGAGAAGACGGAGAAGCCTTTTGCTCAAGCAGTGTCTCCACTTGGCGCACTGCATCACGCCGTCCCTCCGCAGACACCTCAAACGGGATTTTCTGCTCCCGTACCGTGCGGCGGGCAAAAATCGTAAATGCCGTCGTCATATTCATTCCCACATCATTACAAAACTTCTCAAACTCTTTTTTTAACTCCGCATCCATCCGGATATTGACATTAACACTGGACATCCCTACTCAGCCCCTCATCTGATGTAATTTTTATATCAGCCATTGTACGGCGGGAATCCTACTCTGTCAATAGGACTTTACAAAGTTGTTGCTTTTAGAGATTCTCTGTAATACTTCTGCATCTTAGTAGGCGCCCAGCATAAATCCCATATAAAGAGGAAGCGTTAAAATCGGTCCCTGACGGATGATATTTCCTTCGCCCAGTTGAATGGCCTGCTCCACATGGTAACTATCCGGTCGGGCCAGCAGGGTTTTCAGGCTTTTGGTATTACCCGTGGAAGGCGTGGCCTTGACTAACGTGCTTTTCCCCTGATAACGGATGACAAACTCCACTTCCAGCCCAGAATTTTTGTGGTAATAATACAGCCGGCGCCCCGCTTTCCCCAAAAGATCCGCCGCTAGGCTTTCATATATGGCACCATGGCAGCCAGAGAGATTTCCCTGTACCAGGATATTGCGTTCTTTTTCCGGAAGCATACCGGCAAAAAGCCCCACATCTTTCATATATACCTTAAATACAGAAGAAAGGGCATGGCGTTCCAAGGGCAGGGCGGGAACCGCCAAATTATAGCAGCGGCTTACCAGTCCGGCTTCTTCCAGCCATACCAGCATACTTTCAAATTGGGAGGCTTTAGAGCCTTTTTTTAGTTGGGCATACTGGTATTTTTTGTTGTCCTTGTCCAGTTGTAACGAAACGGCATCCAGTACCGTTTTTACTTTGGCCTGGGCTCGTTTGTTCACGTTTACAAACAAATTATTTTCGTAGTCAGCGATAATCTGCTGCTGGAATTTGGCTGCTTTGGCAGGATGCCTTCCTCCGCCGCAAGATGCTACTACCCTAGGCATGCCACCGATAACGGCATACTGTTTCAAGAGTTCCGTAAAGCGCAGATGCAGCGCTTCCGGTACTGGCTTTTCCTCCTGCAGGCAGGTACGCAAGATATCCAGCACGGGAGTAGTAATCCCATTCGCCCACAAAAATTCTTCAAAATCCAGCGGCACCATATTTACCACGGTTTCATATCCCACTGCGGGCACGCCTGTTTCCTTGCCATAGCCCTTAATTCCCAAAAGAGAGCCGGTCGCAATCACGTCATACCGCCCATCCATTTTAAAGGCCTTGAGGGCGCTTCGTGCTTCCGGGCAATCTTGAATCTCATCCAACACCAAAACAGTTTTATGCGGCTCAAATACTGTACCGGGCCCTAAAAGGGCAGTGATCAGCAGGGTCAGATAATCCACGTTTAGGGAATCTTTAAAGATCGCCCGGTACTCTGGCTTTTTTTCAAAATCCAAATACACCACATGGGGATATTCTTTATGGGCAAAATCCAGCACGGATGTAGTTTTGCCGCAGTGGCGACATCCCTTGACCACCAGGGGATTGTGAGGGGTAACCTGTTTCCAGGTTTGGAGGAATTTTTCAATTTTTCGCTGCAGCATACCGATCCTCTCTTCTCCAAAAACACTAACCCATTTCTAACAAAACCGGAGAGGTCTTAGGAAAACATGGTACAATAGAAGAAAATACGTAAGGAGTGTGTGTGATGTCCGCTGTTACCAATGAATTACTTGATCGCTTTCTCCGTTATGTAAATATTCCGTCCCAAAGTATGGCCGGAGGCGGTATGCCTCCTAGTTCGCCGGCCCAATGGCACATGGCCCAGCAGTTAGAAGCTGAACTGGAGCTGATGGACCTGGAAGACTTGCAGACCAGCAAACAGTGCGTACTAACTGGGTACCTGCCAGCCAATCTCCCAGAAGATTGCCATGAACCCGTGCCCAAAATCGGTTTTTGCTGCCATTTGGATACGGCGGATGTGAATTTAAGTCCTATGATCCACCCCCATGTCGTTAAGGCCTATCCAGGCGGAGATGTGGTGTTAAATCCCCTGAAACACATTGTTATGAAGGCAGCGGAGCACCCAGAGCTAGCCCCCCATATTGGGGAAGATATTGTTTTTACGGACGGAACCAGCGTGCTGGGTGCGGACAACAAAGCGGCTATCGCCAACGTCATGACCATGCTGCACACCCTGTACACCCATCCGGAAATCTACCACGGGGACATTTACGTAGCCTTTGTACCTGATGAGGAAGTGGGGCTCAAAGGGGCCAAAGCCTTGGATCTTTCCCGTTTCCCAGTGGATTTTGCCTATACCATTGACAGCTGTGAAGTAGGGGAACTGGTATATGAAACCTTTAATGCCGGCAGTGCCTCCATTGCGATTCAAGGCGTTAGCGCCCACCCCATGAACGCCAAAGGCAACCTGGTCAATCCGTCTCTTTTGGCCGTGGATTTTGTCAATCTCTTTGACCGGAAAGAGACTCCGGAATGCACGGAAGGCCGCGAGGGATACATCTGGGTGAAGGCGATCCGTTCCAACGCCTCCCGGGCAGAAGTCACGCTGGCCATCCGAGACCATGACAAAGAAAAGTATGCAGCCAAAAAGCAAACCGTTCTGGAAAACGTAAAGAAACTCAAGGCCATGGAGCCCCGGGCACGGGTTCGTTGCGAGATAGACGATCTCTATGGCAATATTGCAGATGCGGTCACTCCGGAAAACAAAAAAGCCATTGACCTGCTTTTTACTGCCATGGAATCCCTGCACATTACGCCAAAACCGCTGGCCATGCGGGGAGGAACGGATGGTTCCTATATTTCTACAAAGGGAATCTTAACGCCCAATTATTTCACCGGCGGGCTTAATTTCCACTCTAAATACGAGTGCCTTCCGGTTCCTTCCTTGGAAAAGTCCTATGAGGTTACCATGAAGCTGGTACAATTGGTATACGAAAGCAGAACAAACCGCTAAGAGATTATTTACGATTCCTGGGCTACGCCTTGCAGCGTTAATCCAATGCGCCCCCGTTTTTCATCCACGGTGAGGATTTTTACGTTCAGTACATCCCCCACGCTCAGTACGTCCAAGGGATGCTTGACTCTGCGTCCCAGCTGGGAAATATGCAATAGGCCTGCCGTTTTGATGCCAATATCCACAAAGGCGCCAAAATCCGTAATATTCCGCACCGTCCCCCGCATAATACTGCCAATTTTGATCTCTGACAACTTGACAATATGCTGCCGAGTAAGGGGCTCCGGCAAATCTGCCCGGGGATCCCTTCCCGGACTGACAAGGGCGTCCAAAATATCATGAACGGTGGGAAGGCCGGCATGAAGCTCTGCTGCCAATTGCTTTTCCTTTACTTTTTTCCTTTGGGCAGTCAGTTGGGCAAGCTTGGCCTTATCCCGCAGGTCTTCCAGGGAAAAGCCCAGTTTATCCAGGATTTTTTCTGCAAGGGCATAGGATTCCGGATGAACTGGCGTGGCATCCAAAGGAGATTGTCCCTCTTGAATCCGCAAAAACCCTGCGCACTGGGTAAACGCGGCCGGACCCAGACGGGGCACGTCCAGCAGTTGCTTTCGATTGGTAAAACGCCCATTACTATCCCGCCAGGTTACAATATTTTTGGCCATGGCAGTACTGACGCCGGCCACATGGGACAAAAGGGCAGGGCTAGCCGTATTTAAATCCACGCCTACATGGTTTACGGCAGCTTCCACTACGCCATCCAGCGTCCCGGCAAGGGCTTTTTGGTTTACGTCATGCTGGTACTGTCCCACGCCGATCGCCTGGGGGTCAATTTTGACCAATTCAGCCAAAGGATCCTGCACGCGGCGGGCCATGGATACCGCACCCCGGATGGTTACGTCATATTCCGGCAGTTCCTCCCGGGCAAGTTTGGAAGCAGAATACACGGAGGCACCCGCTTCATTGGTTATGATATAGTGTACTTGGGTGAGATGATTGTTTTGAATCAGCTCCGCCGCAAATTGCTCGGTTTCATAGCTGGCTGTTCCATTGCCGATGGAAAGCAGTGTTACATGATATTTTTTGATAAGGGAAAGCACTAGCTGCTCTCCCTTCTTTTTTTGTGCCTCACTTTGCGTCACCTGGATAACGCCATGATCCAGCACGCGCCCGGTGGCGTCCACCACCGCCACCTTGCACCCGGTACGATATCCAGGATCCAGCCCCATAACCGTATGTCCTGCCAGGGGCGCTTGCAATAGGAGCTGCTTTAAATTGGCGGCAAAAATTTGAATGGCCTGGGCCTCTGCCTGCTCCGTCAGCTGGTTTCTTACATCCCGCTCCAAGGCCGGAAACAGCAATCGCTTAAAGCTGTCTGCCAAAGCGGCCTTGACCTCTTGGGTAAAAATGCTGGGCCCCTTTACAAAACGCCGCTCCAGAAAATCCATAGCCATGGTTTCATCCCAAACCACACGAACTTTCAGGCAGCCTGTTTTTTCTCCCCGGTTGATCGCTAGGATCCGGTGACTGGGGAGCGTGCGGATGGGTTCTTGGTAGTCCGCATACATCTGGTAGGTGGCAGCACCCTCTGCTTCCGGAATTAGCTCCGTGGAAAGGGCTCCGGAATACCAGAGATTTTTCCGCAGCTCCTGGCGCAGCGCAGCTTGTTCTGCTACCAGTTCCGCCAGAATATCCCTCGCGCCGGATAGCGCCTCCTCGGCGTTCTCTACGCCTTGCTCCGGATTTACAAACGTCTTAGCCGCATCTAGGGCCGTCCCCTGCTGCATTTCTTGTGCCAACATGGTCGTGGCCAGAGGTTCTAAGCCTTTTTCCCGGGCCATCTGGGCCCTGGTACGCCGCTTTTGCTTATACGGCAGATACAAATCTTCCAGCTCTGTGATTTTCTTGGCATTTTCTATTTGCTGCTGCAAAGCGGGTGTCAATTTCCCCTGGTCAGCAATGCTTTTTAAGATTTCTTCCTGGCGTTTGACCAAATTCCGCAGCTGCCCTAGTCGCTCTTCCACAGTGCGGATTTGTTCATCCAGCAGGGAACCAGTAACTTCTTTTCGGTAGCGGGCAATGAAAGGCACGGTATTGCCTTCATCCAGTAGTGCTACGGTTTTTTCCACCTGGGATGGCTGAACATGCAATTCTTGGGCAATCAAAGCGGGTATATCTGTTGGCAGCATAGCGTACTCCTTTTGTTACGGTCGCAATCGATCATGGAACGATTTCACAGGCTATGGTACTAAAACGTGAAGCTTATCTCCACACCAGGAATTTCACCCAAAACGGGTAGGTACTGAGCACCAGCACCAAAAATAGTGTCAGATAATCCCAGACGTGAAGGCGCTGGGGACGCCGATTTCTATAGGTATTGGGGCCAAATCCTTTTAGCTCCATGGAAAGAGCGAGCGTATCAGACTTGGCAACAGCCCGCATCACCAGCGGTTTCACCACAGCCAGATAGGCATATAACCGCTTAAAGACGTTGCCCCTGTTGGAATAACCCCGACAGGACTGGGCATCCAGGGTCACGGCAGAATCGGCCAAAAAATCCGGCACAAACCGTAGCGCCGTAGTGAGCATAAAGGCATACTCATAGGGCATATGGAACTTTTCCACCAGTGCTTGGGCAATATCCTGGATCCGGGTAGAAGCAAGCAGGCACAAAAAGGCCGTTGTCATGACAAACATCCGCAAACCGCCGGTAAGGGCCACATACAGTGCCGAACTAAACAGCATTTGCAGGATCACCATCATCCCGGTAAATACCGTCAGGGTCCCAATGGCCGCCATGGTCATGCGATCCCGTTTAATAGAGAGCAATATAACCAGTTCCAAAACCAGGATAAAAGCTACGGCGGACACCGGCAGGAGAAAAACCCAGGCTGTCACAGCAAGAACCAGTACCAATTTGGTAAAGGCAGTCAGTTTCATGTCCGGTCCCCTCCTTTTCTTTCTGCGTCAAGCAAAGTAGAATGATCTGCTACAGGGATCTTGCACTGCAATAGCGCACACAAGCCTTCCGGGCTTTCTGCCCGCACCCCAAACAGAGCGTTTAAACGGGACAATACGGGTTGCTGCAAGCCCCATTCCCCGATAGGACGCTTGCCGTCAAATAGATCCTGGGTTTTACCATCATATACCAGGGAACCATCATGGAGCACAAGAGCATGATTCGTATATTTCCGCGCAATTTCCATGTCGTGGGTAATAAGGACCAGCGTCATATGCTTTTCCTGCTGGAGACCGCTGAGGTAGCGCATCATATCCATTTTTTCCTGCTCATCCTGGCCGTTTGTGATTTCATCCAGGATCAAGGTTCGAGGCTGCAGTGCTAAAGCCGCCGCAACACCCAGCCGCCGCTTCTGCCCAAAGGAAAGACTCCGAGGATATTTTCCCAAATAAGGCGTCAAGCCCATAGCTTCCACAGCCTCCCGCACCTGGGTATCCAAGGCAGCTTTAGGAATTTTCCGATTTTCCAATCCATAGGCCACTTCTTCATAGACCGTATCCCCTAAGAGTTGGAGATCCGGATTTTGAAAAACATAGCCGACTTTATCTGCTAAATCTGCTGGCTCAAAATTGGCAATATCCACACCATCCACCCGTACTTGGCCACTGCGGGGATGATCAAGGGCCATAAAAAGCCGGGACAACGTCGTTTTGCCGCTGCCATTATGTCCCAAAAGCGCTACTGCTTCCCCATCTTGCACGGTGCAGGTAATATCATTGAGTACCGGTACGCCTCGCCGGTAGGCAAAGTTAACATTTTTTGCTTCAATCATGGCTGACACCCCGGAATTTTTCCTTTAGTTCTGCTTCCGCTTCCTCTTCATTACGCCAGGCTCCCAATTTTACATGAAATTTTCGTTCCAGGCCCAGCTTTACTTGCCACAATTCTGGCAAGTTTTCCCGCAACCCTTCCAGATCATAGGCCGTATTGGCCGCCTGTTCAAAGGGTGCGGCAACAGTAGCCTCTCCCTGCCGCAGTAAAATAAGATCCGTCATGTAAGGCAAAAGGTAATTTAAATCGTGTTCCACTGCCACCACCGTCATTTGATGTCGGGTGTGAATACGGTCTACCAGGGCGTAGAGACTACGAGCCCCATCGGGATCCAAGGCAGACACCGGCTCATCCAGAATCAAAATCTCCGGACGACTGGCGAGAACAGAAGCAAGTAACAGCCGCTGCCGCTGTCCCCCGGACAATTCATCCAGATGATAATTTTCCCGGCCGGGCAGTCCTACGTCATTTAAGGCCTCACTCACCCGTCTGTCCACTTCTTCAGGGGAAAAGCCATGGTTCAAAAGCCCAAAAGCAATTTCTTCCCCCGCCGTAAGGGACACCATTTGGCTTTCATAATCATCCAGCATAATGCCAACTTGCATGGCGATCTCAGAAATCTTTTTGCCTTGGATATCCGCGCCCAGCACCTGAACATTGCCGTGGTACCGCCCTCCATAATAATAGGGCACGATCCCTGTCATAGCCCGGCACAATGTGGTTTTCCCTGCGCCGCTGGGCCCCGCTATCGCCGTAAAACTCCCCTTGGCAATGGATAGATTAATATTTCGCAACACTAGATCACTTTGGGGATAGGCATAATAAAAATCTTTGACTTCAATAGCCGCTTCACGCATGGTGCTTTCCCTCCGTGGCATAAAAAACTTTTCTCACCGGGGCATATAATGCCTGGGTCACAGCCCCATTTAAAACACCTACCACCAAAACAACCGGCAGCATCACATGGAGCCACACCGTAAGCGGAAGCCCCAGCACCAATTTCAGAATAAAGGTAAAGACCCCACCGCTGACAGAGGTGGAGAAAAATCCTACAATAAAGGGACGGATTTTTAAATGATCCAAGCGTATCGCCGCAAATAGCTGCACTGCTAGGTAGGCCGTGGTGGCACCGCACAATTCACTGGCAATATTTCCCAAAGGAAAGGCACTTTTTGAAGATGGGATGAGTGTGATGCCTGCCACAAAACCGATGCCAATAGCCCGGAGCAGTCCTGGCCGAATCAGACAGATTACAATAGAATACATGGCAATGGTCCAGTTGGGGGTTACCCCGCCCACGTTAGGGCTTACGGTATGAAGAATTACACCGATAGCCAGCAAAAGTGCGGTCATAGCCACCCACCGATGTGTATCCCTTGCGCCTTCCACCGAGATCAGCTGCGGAATCGTCTTTTCCATGTTCAAGCTCCTTTGTACAGAAAATTAATGCGGTTTACAAGATAGTATGCATATAGTTTATGGTGTAAACTTCTACCTGTCAAGGGAAAAATGTAGACAAAAGTCCCGCTGCACACTAGTGCAGCGGGACTTTTGTCTATTGGAGGAACCCTTTTCGCTGGGCTTCCTCCTTCCGTTATCCTTCGATAGCGATAAATTTTTTGTCTTCTACTTTCGGAGCATCCTTCTTAGGAATCTCCAATTCCAAAATACCGTTCTCGTACTTGGCTTTCACATCGGCTTCCGTAACTTCACTGCCTACATAAAAGCTCCGTTCACATTGTCCGAAATTCCGTTCTCTCCGGATATACCGGCCTTCCTCGTCTTTGTCATCCTGTTTTTGCTCTTTACTGGCACTAATGGTCAGATACCCATTCTGGAGCTGTGCATGGATCTCATCCTTGTTGAACCCAGGCAGATCAATATCCATCACATAATAATCCCCGTTATCTTTCACATCAGTTTTCATCATATTTCTTGCATGTTTTCCAAATAAGGAACGATGTCCAGCAAAAAGATCATCAAAACGATCCATCATATCATCAAAAACATCATCATGTAATACACGTGGCAGATACATAAGCCATTCCTCCATTCACTCTTGGCCTTGAAGGTCAGTGCTTTTAGAACCTTAGAAAGACCTTACCAGAAAGTCATCCCGCCAGGATTCCTTTCTTGTTCTTTCCTTCGTTCTGTATGTATCATAGCACACTTTATTAGCACTGTCAAGCTTTGAGTGCTAATTTTTCTATATTTTTTTACCTTTTGACTTTCATTCCTTGCATAACAATTTTTCCTTGGAAAATGCATCAGGTTCCTGGTGAAATAGAATCAGCCCGCCCTTGCGCCGAAAACCAGTATGCCATATTTCCGCCAGGTCCATCCAGCGCCAGGAACCATAGGTAATAAGTTTCACCATGAAAGTCCCGTCAAACTCAGCATATCCTCCTAAAATATACCAGTGCCAGGTGTAATCCACCATGGAAGGCGCCCGGTGTTTCAACGTCAGGCAGGGGATGGGATAACCAGCATCCAGCTGACTCTTCACCTGATTTTTCGTAGCCTCATAGGGAAAATTCCCATCCCACCCATCCATTGTAAGGGACGTTTCCCCTCTATCTTTCAAAAACTTTTCAAAGCCCGTGGTGTAAATATCAAGATGATCAATCCCGGACCAGCGGGGCCGAAGATAGGGCTTCATCTCCATGCCAAAACGAATATAGTCCTGCTTGGTGATATGATGCACATCAAAGGGATAGAGATGGGTTCCCCGGTACAAGTCGCAGAAAATACTTACGTCACAGGCTGTAACGGCCGCGCAGCCCCCTACCCGCATCCAGTAGTCCGGAAACCATTCCTGCCAGCCCCCGAACGCTTCTTCTACCAGAAAATACGGCAGTTCTTTGCGCATGGTATCCCCTCCTTACGGTTTGGCCGGGGAAGGGATCACAAACAATTGATGGTTGCCCCCTTCTTTCTCCGGGAACTGGCCATACATATCAAACATGGAAAAGAACCGGGACGCTGGCACAATGCCATAGCCATCCTGGTTGTGGTCCGTAGTGTCATAAGGATCGGCCACAATCAGTACATCATCCTGGGTATCTGCCGTACCCATATCATCATACCCCATGATCACCTGCCAATGTCCGCCCCAATCGATCCAGCAGATAAGAATGGGTTTACCGGCTCGCAGGTTTTCTTTGATATCGTCAGGGGTCAGTTGTTTTTTATGGGCCGCGTAGTCCTCACTGGTTACAAGGTCAAAATTTCCTACTTTCTGGAAAATATCCTTCATCTGCTCCAGTGTCGTTCCGGGATAGCCATCGGGAAAACCGGGAACCTGCACATCTTGTAACGGATGGCGCAGTGCCGCAAGGCTCTCTTCCGTATAATCGCCCTGCCGTCCATACCAGTGCAGAACCATCAGCGCGGCAGCAGGACCACAGGACCATTCGCTGGACTGTTGGAGGGTTTGGAAGACCGGCAGGATAATGAGCGAACCTTTGCTGTGCATATGGTAAAAATCCGGATGGGCGTAATACGGAGATTTGGGATGGTCCAATTTCCGTTCCACGGCAGCAGCCCCTTGGTCCTCCGTAAGTTTAGCTGTCTCGGTCATTTTCATTTCATTGCCAAACCCTGCTTTTTTTGCCATGACCGGCAGCCCCGGCAATGTAATCAAAGAAGCGGTCAAAAGTGCCGCGCAAATTCTTTTTTGCCACATCATACTATGTTCCCTTCTTCCTATCTATTTATTTTTTCTATTATAGCAGGAATCATTAAAAAAATCCTTGCTTTTCCCTGGGAAATGCAGTATACTTTGCTTGTAATTATTTATATTACATGAGGAGGAGTTACTATGGCTACACATGAGGAATTGGTTAAGACGGTAAAAGATTTGGTGGCGGCACACAGCACATACCCACCCTTGAAAGAATTGGCGCAACAATGGCTGGACGCCGAAGGGACGGCCGCTCAGGCCAATTTGACAGCCCTATTAAAAAATGCTTTGAAAGAAGACATCACCACCATTGATGCCCTTATTGCTCTCACCGAATCTGAAATGGGGGTAAAAATCTTTGGGGCAGATACTGCCAAAAAGATGGCGGAGCAGGCGCACAAAGTAAAAGATGCAGGGGGGAAATATTGTTTCTGCCCTGCCTGCACAGCCGGCGTAAAAATTCTGGAACTGCTAGGCGAAGCCGTCTAGCAAGAGCCAAAAATGCGGACCTTATTACGGTCCGCATTTTTTTATACCATTTTTTCCGGCTGAAATACCTTGTCAAATTCTTTTTCTTCCATAAAGCCTAGCTGGAGCACCGCTTCTTTCAGGGATTTATTTTCCCTAAAGGCCAGTTTAGCCGCAGCAGCGCAGTTATCGTACCCGATGTAGGGACTGAGTGCTGTGACCAGCATCAGGGAATTATGCAGGTTGTGATGCATTTTGTCCCGGTTAGCCTTGATGCCCTCCGCACAATGGATACGGAAAGAGGTCATTACATCCCCTAATAACCGTACGCTCTGGAGAAAATTATAAATCGTAACCGGCAAAAAGACATTCAATTGGAAATTGCCCTGGCTGGCAGCAAAGCCAATGGCGGCATCGTTGCCCATAACCTGCACGGCCACCATGGTCACCGCCTCACACTGGGTGGGATTTACCTTTCCCGGCATAATGGAAGATCCCGGTTCATTGGCGGGAATCGTAATTTCTCCCAAGCCATCCCTAGGACCAGAGGCCAGCCACCGCACATCGTTGGCAATTTTCATCAAATTCGCAGCCAGGGCCTTTAAGGCGCCGTGAGCAAACACCAAGTCATCCAAGCTGGTAAGCGCATGAAATTTATTGGGGGCCGTGACAAAAGGAAATCCAGTATGCTGGGCAATACACTTTGCCACCGTTTTAGCAAAGTGTTTAGGAGCATTCAGGCCGGTTCCCACGGCGGTTCCGCCCAGCGCCAGTTCCAAAAGCCCTTTTTCCGCCAGTTTCAACTCTTTCTGGTTTTGTTCCAGCATGGTGCGCCACCCAGAGATTTCCTGGGAAAAGGCAATGGGGACCGCATCTTGAAGGTGCGTCC
The DNA here is from genome assembly GCA_019416065.1 of Acidaminococcus sp. Taxonomy (GTDB): domain Bacteria; phylum Bacillota; class Negativicutes; order Acidaminococcales; family Acidaminococcaceae; genus Acidaminococcus. Next base: position 14,805 of record DXYB01000035.1, read on the forward strand.
GGCCGGTAGTAACAATGCCTTTATTTTCTTTTTCCAGCTTCTTAAAAGTCGCCACCAATGTTTGCAAGCTGGGCAGCAGATGGGTTTCAATTTCCGCTACGGCCGCAATGTGCATGGCCGTGGGAAACGTATCATTGGAACTCTGGGACATATTTACGTGGTCATTGGGGTGCAGCAGCGTTTTTCCGGCGATTTCATTGCCCCGGTGGGCAATCACCTCATTCACGTTCATATTGCTTTGGGTGCCGCTGCCCGTCTGCCAGACGGCTAAAGGAAAATTGCCGCCCAGTTTCTCTGCCAGAATTTCATCGCACACCTGTCCGATAATCTGGCAGCGCGTTGCGTCCAGTTTTCCCAGCTGCGCATTGGCCTCCGCAGCACTTTTTTTCAAATAGGCAAAGGCCCGGATGACTTCAACTGGGATTTTTTCTTCCCCGATTTTAAAATTTTCAAAGCTGCGCTGGGTTTGCGCCCCCCAATAGTGATCTGCCGGGACTTTGATCTCTCCCATAGAATCTTTTTCCACTCGCCATTGCTTCTTTGTTGCCATCCCATCCGCTCCCTTTCGTTTTGCGTGTGGACCAAGCTTGGTAAGCCGAATCCTATACAAGTACCATTATATCCTATTTTATCTGGTAGCAACATGCTCTTTCCATTTAAGAGGGGACTTTTTGTCGGGGAAAACATTACACAGGTACCGCTGTTTCAGTAATTTGCCTTCCACTGGTTTGCTTTTACCAGGGTACGGGGATCCTGGAACGATTGCCGGTTCAGATTTTCTCTGCCGGCTTCCCGGGCCACTGCAGCCGCTACGGTTTCGGAAAAATCCCGCAGCCGAGAAACCGGCGGCAGCACAGCGGCACCGCTCTGGGTAGGATCCACTAGCCCTCCCAGGGAATGGGCAGCCGCAGAAATCATTCCATCAGTCAGGAGACGGGCCCTGCTGGCAATGACGCCCAGCCCTAGTCCCGGGTAGATCAAGGCATTATTGGCCTGGCCAATGGCATAGGAAACGCCCTTATATTCCACCGGATCAGAAGGGATTCCTGTTGCCACCAGAGCCCGGCCTTCTGTCCAGCGGATCAGGTCAGCAGCACTAGCTTCTGCCAGTTCCGTAGGATTGCTCAAGGGAAAAATCATGGGCCGGCTGCAATGCGCTGCCATATCTTTAACAATGGCCTCTGTAAAAGTACCGGCGCAGGTGGACGTCCCCACCAGGATGGTAGGATGGATAGCCGCTACAGCCTTTGCCAGGGTAGTCAAATCTTCTCCCGAGACAAATTCTTCCCGCTGCCGGGCAAACGGCCGCTGTTCCGGAGTTAGATCGGTCATATCCTCAAACAGCAGGCCCTGTTTATCCACCAGGTAGAACCGTTTGCGGGCTTCCTGAAGGGAAAGGCCCTGTTCCACCATTTCCCCGCAGATCCGGTTGACAATACCACAGCCTGCTGTGCCGGCTCCGAAACACAAATATTTCTGATCACAGAGCTTTTCGCCGGAAATGGCCAGGCCTCCCAGGATACCCGCCAAGGTGATGATGCCGGTGCCTTCAATATCATCATTGAATACAGGATATTGATTTTTGTATCTGTCCAGCAAAAGAGCGGCGTGCTCCCGGCCAAAATCTTCAAAATGAAGATACAGCCCCGGGAAAAGTCTTTCAGCGGTTTCCACAAACTGGTCCACAAACGCTAGGTATTTTTCCCCTTCTATCCGCTTGTGATGTTCCCCCAGGTACAGGGGATCTTCCAGCAAACGCTGCCGGTTGGTCCCGGCATCCAGCACCACTGGCAGTACCTGGGAAGGATTGATGCCCGCCGCCGCTGTGTAAACCATCAGTTTGCCGGTAGAAATGCTGACCCCGTTGGTGCCCCAATCCCCGATGCCCAAAATGGCTTCCCCGTCGGTGACCACAATGAGCCGAATAGTTCTCCCCTCTGCCCCATTGACCAAAGCTTGTTCCATCTGATCCTGCCGGTCAATGGACAGGAATACTGCATTTTGAGGGGTAACGAAAAATTCGCTGTAGTTCCGGATGCTTTCCGCGATGCCCGGATCATATACAATGGGCATGAATTCTTGTACATGCTGTTGAAACAGCGCGTAAAACAGGGTCCGGTTCCGACTGAACAGGTTCATGAGATAGTGGCGTTTGGCGCTGACGGTTTCCCTGGACCGGACGTTGCCATAGGCTTGTGCTATCTGTTCCTCTAGTGTCTGGATGGCCGGAGGGAGGATGCCTTCCAGACCGTATCTTTTCCTTTCTTCTTCCGTAAACGCCGTTCCTTTATTTAAAAATGGATCATTGATCCGTTCATACCCTTTTTTCATTGCTATCGCACCCTTTCTTTTTCCTGCTGTCCTTGTTATACTCTATTAAAATCACTTTGTGAAATACCAATCCGTTGGGTTACCTAACCAAAAGTTATAGAAAGGTGGAATCTATGCGTCTCAGTCTCATTCCTACTTTTGCCGCAGTCTGCCGCTGGGGCGCCTTTTCCCAAGCTGCGGAAAAACTGCATATTTCCCAGCCTGCGGTCTCCAAGGCTATCAAAGAATTGGAACGTGATTGCGGGGTGGCCCTGTTTGAGCGACAACACAGCGCCATCTCGTTGACCCCTGAGGGACAGAAACTGTGGGAAGGTTGCCAGCGCTGGCTAAAGGAAGGCGAAGAGCTGGAAAAACTAGGCGCCTCCCTTAAAACAGGACGACAGATCTTGCGGATCGGAGTAGTTCCCATGTGTGGCAACACCATTTTTCCCCATCTTCATAGAAAATTTCTGGAAACCCATCCCCACTTCCAGATCCGTACCGTGGAAGACACCGCCAGTGTGCTGTACGGCCTACTGGACCGGCAGGAACTGGACCTGATTCTCTGTGTCACTAATCATTTGCCTCTATCTCCGTACCACTACAAGATCATCAAAAAAAGCCGTCTAGAGCTTTTTACTGCCCCGGACGGCCCCCTGGCCCAGAAATCCACTATCACTTTTAAGGAACTGGCCGGCGTGCCACTGGTGCTGTTTCCAGACGGATTCGGTCAAACCCAGTACATCCAGCGGCTTTTTGCCCATGCCCGGATAGAGCCCCAGATCCTTCATCAGACCAGCCAGGTATTCACCATTTTGTCCTATATCCGTTCCGGAGCTGCCGTGGGCTTTCTTTCCGAAGAATTTGCCCACACAGAAAAAGATCTGGCTGCCATCCCCATTGAAGGAATACCGGCAGCCAGTATTAATCTGGTATGGCTCCAGGATACCCGGACCCATCCGGGTATTGAAGAATTTGTAAGGACCATTTCCTGAGCAGTTGGAAAGACACCCCAAGGATATTCCGCCAAAAGTAAGGAAATTCCCCAGATAAAAGTGGGGAATTTCCTTACTTTTATCTGGGGAATTTTGCTTGATAGGAAATATTCTGCCTGCTAGGTATGTACTGCTGCTTTTTTCCGTTGGTAGAAATAGAGCACTGCCAGCACCACAGCACCCATAATATCGCTCTGGATGCCTGGAATGAGTAGCAACAAAGAACCAGCTAATGCAAAACAACGCAGCAAGGCATTAACTTTAGCATATAGGTATCCTTCTGCCGCTACGGCTAGCAAGAATACGCCTAAAGCCGCTGTAAAGGCTGTCAGTATCCCTTCTCCCAACGTGGTATTGATGAGCATTAGCTGAGGAGATAGTACAAAAATATAAGGGATAATAAAGCCAGCTATTGCCAGTTTCACACTAGTCCAGCCGGTTTTCATCGGATCTCCACCGGATACGCCCGCTGCCGCAAAAGCGGCCAGTGCCACAGGGGGCGTCAGATTAGCAAACATGGCAAAATAGAAACTGAACATATGGGCCGCTGCATTGGGAATTCCCAATTTAAAGAGAGCCGGCGCCGCTATAGAAGATGTGATGATATAGGAAGGAATAGAAGGTAGTCCCATCCCCAGGATCATGCAGGTAATCATGGTAAATACCAGGGTAAATAAAATACTGGTATGTCCCAGGCTGATAATGGTATTGGCCATGGTTAGACCAAATCCAGTCTTGCTGGATACCCCCACTACAATTCCTACGCAGGCGCAGGCGATGGCCACGCTAACGGTCTGCTTAGCGCCTTCTGCTAGAGCATCCACCACAGCTTTTGGCTGCATGCGGGTTGTTTTCTTGAAAGCGGCCACTACCAAGGTTACGCCAATGGTTAATACCGCAGCATAAATCACCGTAGACCCAGAGAAAAACAACATATACAGTAAAAAGATGATGGGAATAATCAGGTGCCCCTGCGCCCGTAAGACTTCCATAGCTCTAGGCAGTTTTTCCCGGGGAATCCCCACCAGCCCGTCTTTAGAAGCCCGTAATTGCACCTGGATCAAGATTCCCATATAATACAGCAGTGCCGGTATGGCGGCCCATACAATAATCTCAGAATATTTTACACCTAAAATTTCCGCCATAATAAAGGCTGCGGCGCCCATAATGGGAGGTAACAACTGTCCACCGACAGAAGCTGCTGCTGATACAGCCCCGGCAAATTCTGCAGTATAGCCGGTCTTTTTCATTAACGGAATGGTAAAGGAGCCAGTCGTCACCACGTTGGCCACGGCAGATCCGTTAATAGATCCTAAAAGCCCAGCCGCTACTACCGATACTTTGGCTGGACCGCCTTTGGTATGTCCTGCAATGGCTAGGGAAATATCGGTTCTATAATAAATGTTGGGGTCTTGTGGACGTTTACCTGTAAACGCTAATATA
>DXYB01000036.1 GCA_019416065.1 Acidaminococcus sp.
TTTTTCATTAGCGTTTGGGTCCAAAATGGTTCACTTTTATATTAGCGTTTACAGCCTCCTGACCAATTTTATCTTTTCAATTGTAACACACGCCGCCAGGAAGTACAACAAGGCCACGAAAAGCGCTCCACCTTTCGCGGCCATTGTAGCAAGTATGCGTTTACAGGAGAATTTTATTTTTTGCTTTTGATTTCTTCTTCCAGTTTGGCGATAAACGCATCCACTGCCATGCTTCCTTCTTCGCCTCTGTCACGACTGCGGACAGAAACCGTTCCCTCTTCCACTTCTTTAGCTCCAACCACCAGCATGTACGGAACCTTTTTGACTTGTGCTTCCCGAATCTTATAGCCGATTTTTTCATTACGGCTATCCACAGAAGCACGGATCTTCAAGGCATCCATCTTGTCCACAATCTGCTGGGCATAGTCGTTAAACTTATCGGTAATCGGCAGTACCCGTACCTGCTCCGGAGCCAGCCAGACAGGGAAAGCACCGGCATAATTTTCAATCAGAATACCGATAAACCGTTCAATGGATCCATACACCACCCGGTGAATCATTACCGGTCGATGTTTCTGTCCGTCTTCTCCCGTATAGGTCAGGTTGAATTTTTCCGGCAGCAACATATCCAGCTGAATGGTCCCGCACTGCCAGGTACGACCAATGGAATCTTTCAAATGGAAGTCAATCTTAGGACCGTAGAAGGCTCCGTCTCCTTCGTTGATGGAGTACTTTAGGCCAAAATCATCCATGGCTTTACGCAGGGCATTCGTAGTCATTTCCCAAGTAGCATCATCCCCCATGGAGTTATCTGGACGGGTAGACAATTCCGCATGGTACGTTAGACCAAACGTAGCATATACCTCGTCAAAAAGACGAATGGTTTCCTGAATAACGCTTTCGATCTGGTCCGGCATCATGAAAATATGGGCATCGTCCTGTGTAAAGCAGCGCACACGGAACAAACCGTGGAGCGCTCCAGACAATTCGTGACGGTGCACCAGTCCTAATTCACCCACACGCAGGGGAAGTTCCTTATACGAATGCGGTTCATTGGCATAGACCAGCATCCCACCAGGGCAGTTCATGGGTTTAATGGCATAATCATCCCCATCAATCTTGGTGAAATACATGTTTTCCTTGTAGTGATCCCAGTGCCCAGAAGTCTCCCACAGTTCCCGGTTCATAATCATCGGGGTTTTAACTTCTTGGTAATGGTATTTATGGTGTACTTCCCGCCAATAATTGATTAATTCATTGCGGATAATCATACCGTTGGGCAGGAAGAAAGGGAAACCAGGGCCATATTCACTGAGCATGAAAAGTCCCAATTGCTTTCCAAGTTTCCTATGATCCCGTTTTTCTGCTTCTTCCATCATGTGGAGGTAAGCATCTAGGTCATCCTGGGTAGCAAAGGCAGTTCCATAAATCCGCTGGAGCATCTTATTGTGTTCGTCCCCACGCCAATAGGCCCCTGCGATGGATAAGAGTTTAAAAGCCTTCACCCGCCCAGTGGAAGGACAATGCGGGCCGGCACATAGATCGGTAAAATCGTCCTGGGTATAGGTGCTGATCACCGCATCTTCCGGTAGGTCTTCAATGAGCTCTACTTTGTACGGTTCCTCCTCGGCCTTAAATTTTGCCAAGGCCTCTGCCCGTGGAAGTTCTTTACGTACCAGCGGATAGTTGGCCTTGATAATTTTTTTCATTTCCTTTTCAATGGCCCGCAGGTCTTCCGGCGTAAAAACGTGGTCACTGTCCAGGTCATAGTAAAAGCCCTTGTCAATAGCTGGACCAATGGCAAATTTGGTGCCCGGGAACAGATGCTGGATTGCTTGTGCCATGACATGGCTGGCCGTGTGGCGGATGGCATGAAGGCCTTCTTCGCTGTCCGGCGTTATAAATTCTACCTTGGCATCGTGATCCAACACATCGGACAGGTCCTTATTTACCCCGTTCACTTTGGCCAAGAGGGCTGATTTGCCTAATTTTTGGTTCAAGCTTTTGGCAATGGATAAAAGCGTGCTATTGTCTTCAAATTCTCTTACACTGCCATCCGGTAACGTTACATGCAACATATTCTTACTCCTCCTTAGATTGTCAACAAGACGGGAAGGGCAAATAAAAAAAGCCCATCCCAACAAAGGGACGGGCATAGGCTCGCGGTTCCACCCTGATTGATGTATTTACAAAATACATCCTCTCATCCTCTTTAACGCAGAGTTACGATCTTGCCTACTGGATTTCAGCAGATGGCTCCAAGGCGGTATCCCATTGTATGTTTCCGGGCTGTTCTCAGCACCCAGCCTCTCTGTACCGTTTCTCTAACAGGATGTGTCCTTGTCATTGCCATTGACGCTTTAAAATTGTCTTCATTATACCACGGTGTAAAGGATTGTCAACAGGCGTGCAGGAATTTCTCCTGAAAACCACTTTATAGGCCATCCTAGAGGATTCTATGTTTATTTTCGATCCCAATCACTCATTTTGCTGCCTTCGGGTTCGTCATAGCCCCGATGACCGTGTACATTCAGTTTGCTAAGTGCATTTTCCAAAGCGGTAAATTCCGCTTCCGTCAGGGTAATAGTACAGGCCCCCAGATTTTCCAGGATCCGTTCTTTGTTCTTAGAACCGGGAATCGGTACTACATTTGGATATTTGTGGAGCATCCAGGCTAGTGAAATCTGGGCTTTGGTCGCTTGTTTTTCTGTAGCATAGGTACCCAATAGATCCAGAATTGGCTGGTTCGCTTCGATATTTTCTTTGCGCAGCTGAGGGACAAATTTCCGCACATCATCGCTATTGGAAAAATCGGTTTGGCTAGTGACTTTGCCGGACAAGAATCCACTGGCAATGGGAGAAAAAGGCACAAGTCCGATTTTTTGCTGCAAAAGATAGGGTAACACATCTTCTTCCACACCCCGCTCCACCATGGAATAAATATTTTGGACGGCAGAAAGTGGGGTTACCTTGTGAGCCTTGTCAATGGTTTCGACAGGGACCTGGGAAAGCCCCCATCCCCGGATCAGTTGTTCCGAGAGTAGTTTCCCCATTCCTTCGGCCACTTTTTCCACAGGAATAGCTGGATTTACCCTGTGTAAATAATACAAATCTACATAGTCTGTCTTGAGCCGCTGGAGAGAAGCTTCCAAGTGCCGTTTAAGGCTGCTATATACGCCTTCTTTGGCCACTTCGGCTTCACTTAGGTGCAATTTGGTGGCAAGCACGACGTTGTCCCGCACATCTTCTAATGCTTTCCCCAATAGTTTTTCATTATGGCCCCGGTTTTCCGGCAACAAATTGGGGCCGTAGGCTTCGGCGGTATCAAAAAAGGTGCAGCCATATTCATAGCCACTGCGGATAGCCTCAATACTGTATGTTTCGTCAGGAATTTGCCCATACCCATGGGAAAATCCCATGCAGCCCATTCCGATTTCTGATACTTCTATATTTCCCAGTTTCCGTTTTTTCATTGTCTTAGCCTCCTATTTTTTCTTATATTACCGCTTGCATTCAAAGGGCAAATGCATTGTAGCGTACTTTTCTTCTGTAGCATTATCTGCCTGGTAATACTGTTTTTTACCATCGAGTTTGGCGATCTGCGCCATTTCTGCAGCGGTGAGCCTGAAATCAAAGATATTTCCATTATCCCGGATATGGTCCGGATTTTTGGAACCAGGGATCGTGATAAACTCTTTTTGCGTCGCCCAGCGCAGCACAACCTGGGCCGGACTTTTGTGGTACTGCATCCCCAGCTGTTCAAATATAGGTTCTTTTAAAAGTTCCGGATCTCCATGCCCCAAGGGATACCACCCCATAAGTTTTGTGCCATATTCTGCCAGGCGATCTATAGTGCGATGCTGGATGCAATAAGGATGGGTTTCCAATTGGATTACATGGGGCTTGATGGTTGCAATTTCCAACAGACGTTCTAGTTTTTTATCATGGAAATTAGAAATGCCTAGACTTTTTGCTTTTCCTGCGTGGTACGCTTTTTCAATCAGCTGATAGCCTGCTATAAAATTCCCTGCTGGCTGATGGATAAACAGAAGATCTACAGAATCCACCCCCAACCGTTCTAGCGTTTTTTCTACCGCATCTTCTGTTTCGTAAAGGGTTGCCCAGATTTTCGTAGATAAAAAAACTTCATCCCGTTTGACAATGCCTTCGCATATCGCTTTGGCCAAGCCTTTGCCCACTGCTTCTTCATTCATATAAGCATTGGCTGTATCAATCATACGGTAGCCGTCCTTAAGTGCTGTATAGACCGCTTTTTCCGTATCTTCCGGACTAATCATAAACGTTCCCAGTCCCAGAACCGGAACTTTCACACCATTATACAGGGTAACAGATTCCATCGTACCGCCTCCATTTTGTTGTACATAGCAAGTTCTTTCTTGTTACCTTTATTTTACAAAAGCTGCCTGCCGTTGTACAATGCCAATAGTAGCTTTCACTATACCTTTATGACATAGCAAAAAGGAGAAATCATCCATGATTAATATCACATTGCTAGAACAATTGGTGGCATTTGCCCAATACGGAACCCTATCGGCTGCTGCTGAAAAGCTCTATACCACCCAGCCTGTTTTAACCCGTCATATGAAAAAACTGGAACAGGAATTAGGCCTTCCTCTGTTTATCCGAGGAAAAAACCGTCTGGAGCTTAATGCCACCGGAAAACAAGCAGCCGCTTATGCTCAAGAAGTTTTGCATGCTCATCAGGAGTTTGAACGGAAAATCTTAGCCTATGAACGAAGTCTCCGTACTATTTCCATTGGGTATTGCGCCCCTGTTCCCCAGGAGGTTTTTACGCCCATCTTGAATAGTCTTTGGGCGGGAATGACAATTTCAGCCGACATGAAAGACGACACTACATTTTTAGATGATCTGCAAGAAGGCGTTTACCAATTGGTCGTTACCCATTTTGCACCGGAAAATACGGAAACCTTTGCCTATAAAAAATGTGGACACGAAGATCTCTTTCTCTCCGTACCCACAAATAATCCTCTGACCTTTTATCCTGAGATTCACATGAAGGATCTGGAAGGCCAATCCGTGCTCTTATTCACTCAAATTGGATTTTGGGGGCAGATCCCTGCCATCAAGGATTATCGAATCCATTATTTGCTGCAAATTCAGCGAAGCACCTTTACCGAGCTGGCTAAGACTTCTGCCTATCCTATTTTTACCTCCAGCTGCCGCATTACGCAGCGCAGCTTACAAATCCCGGGGCGCGTTAATATCCCCATTGCTGATCCCGATTGTCATTGCGACTATTATCTGGTCTGTCTGCAAAAAGACTATGCCCGGTTTAAAAAACTTTTTGCCCAGGTGACGGAAGATATCCTGTGTGATATGCAGTAAGTTCCTGTTTTTTCTATAAAAAGATCCTTCACCACCGCAATATGCAGATATGGAGGATCTTTTGTTTCTGATAGAGAATTTTTATGTCTGTTGATATCCCCGCAGGGCTAGCCATACAAAGACGCCCTGCAGCAAGGCTAATAGAATTAGCAAATAAAATGTCTGCTGGGTACCTGTAAGGGTCCCTGCGGTAAATCCTTCGCTTCCTTCTTGGGCAGAAGCCACAATCGCCGCTGCAATAGAGGTTCCAATGGCGCCAGCCAGCTGCTGGGCAGTATTAAATACAGCGTTGCCATCACTTCGCAAGTCTTCCGGTAACCGGCTCATCCCATAGGTCAAAATATTGCCAGCGACAAATCCCTGACCAATCGTAAAAATGATATAAATCAGGGTAAGCGTCAGTGTGGTAGAGGCAGCTAGGTTCAGAGAAAACCCGATTTGGCTGATAAGAATGCATAGCGTTCCAGCAAAGAGCGGAATGCGTGCTCCCAAGCGATCATAAAGACGCCCGCTAAGAGGAGCCAAGGCAGCCCCTACCAGACAGCCCGGCAATAAAATACAACCGGCGGTAAAGGCATTCTCCCCTGCTACGATCTGGCTGTAATTGGGCAACAAAAACCCAATACCCAGACAGGCAAACTGCATCATCAGCATCCCCAGGGCGCTAAATACAAAGGGACGGGCATGAAATACAGCCATATTCAGCAGTGGTTTTTTGTGCTTAGCCAGTTGTTGCTGGGCATGGCGATAAAATGCCGTTAGTAAAAGACCGGAAGCTACAAAAAATCCTATAACATTTAGCGGAGCCTCTGCCAGCTTGTCCAATTGCCCACAGCCAAGAATGAGAAACGTAAAAGCGCAGCCAACCATGACCCATCCGAAAAAATCAAACGTGGTCGGACCATAGGGAGAAGATTGCCTGATGGCATAAACACCGCACAAAAGGGAAATCAAAAGCAGTGGCAAAAGAGATAAAAAGATCATATGCCAGCCAAAGGCGTGCACAATATAGCCTCCCAGCGAAGGTCCCACAGCCGGGGCTAAGGCACAAACTAGCATGGCCGCCCCCATCATAAGTCCCATTTTATCAAGAGGTGCCTGTTCCATCACTATATTAAACATGAGGGGTAACGCAATCCCCGTACCTGCGCCTTCCAAAATCCGCCCCAGCAGCAAAATCCAAAAATTCCCGGCAAAGCCGCCCATAACGGTACCCACAATAAACAGAACACAGGCCGCAGAAAATAAGCCTTTCATGGGATAACTCTGCTTAAGGAAGCTGGAGGTAGGAATCATCATCGCCAGGATTAACAGATACCCGGTCGTTACCCATTGCACTGTCGTCGTGTCAATGGAAAATTCCTGAATTAAGGTAGGAAACGTGACATTCATTGCCGTTTCTACCACGACACCGGTAAAGGACAGTAAGCCTGAGGCAATGATCGAAAGAACCAGTTTCAAATCCACCTTACGCGGAAACGTTGCATCCATATAACCATCTCCTGTTATTCTACTAATAGACTTTTTTGCTTTATAAGTGGTTATTATAGCAACCTACAGGAGAATTGCAACCATTTTTTCCATAGCAGAAAATAATGCTTCCCAACGATACGATTTTCTGCTTGCTACAAACCAATAGTGCTATAATGAAAGCAAACCAAAAAGCCATAACAGCTGATGGAAGGGGAGAGAAGGATGGATGAATTTGTACGTGAAAGAAACCGGAAATTGGCCAAAAAGATTATTGCGGGCCTCCATTCCCGGCAGATGGAAGGCTATTTTGTGGAAACTAAGGAAGAGGCATTAAAAAAGGCGCTGGAATTGATTCCAGAGGGCTCCACTATCAGCTGGGGCGGCACCATGTCAATTTCGGAAATCGGCCTGAAAGAGGCTGTGATTAAGGGGAATTATCAGGTGTATAATCGGGATGTAGCAACGACGCCGGAAGATAAACGGGCCATCATGCTAAAGGCTTATACCTGCGATTATTATCTTGCCAGTACAAATGCCATCACGGAAGATGGCGTGCTAATCAATGTAGATCGCAACTCCAACCGGGTTTCCTGCTTAGCTTACGGGCCTGCCCATGTCATTATGATTGTGGGAATGAACAAAGTAACCAAAGATGTGGAGCACGCCCTATACCGTGTGCGCAACGTGGCGGCTCCCATCAACGCACAGCGCTTCACCTCGTCCAAAACGCCCTGCCTAGCAAACGGCTCTTGTGCAAACTGCAAATCGCCGGACAGTCTTTGTTGCAATTTCCTTGTCACCCGCTTTTCCAACGCACCTGGAAGAATGAAAATTATTCTTGTAAATGAGGAGCTGGGATATTGACGGTTTCACCCCTACCTTGGTCACTTGTTGATCAAGGTACTTTTTTTACATGAAAAGTCTGTAAAAAAACATAAAAATACAATCCAGCTGACCTGGTTTTCGCCCCCACACTCGCCTGCTGGAACGTTCGCTCCTAAGCGCTCTGGCTCCCCACTACTAGTTCTCTCGCATTTGCGGCAGGACTTACTTCTAAGCTGCACCGTGCTCACAGGAAATTATCCTGCTTACGTGGATCGTTTTGCCTGCAACTGGCATCGACTTGCAACCACAGACCTGGATTGTGATTTTTATTATACGGTTCTTTGTTAGGTTTGGCAACCACTATTACCCATCAAAAAAGGCCACTATAATGGAGTGACCCTTTTGCGTAATGAATACTTACAAGCATTATTTCAACAAATTATTATTATCAAAGTAGTCTATCCGCATAGCCTTACGTACGTCCATGAGCGTCTGGTCTGCTTTGCTACGAGCTTTTTCCGTGCCAGCCCGTAGAATATCCACTACTTCTAATTCCCGCTCTTCCCAATATTGGCGACGAGCACGGATCGGTCCTAGTACGGACTGAAGTACTGTATTGAGGAATTTCTTAATTTTCATATCCCCTACGCCGCCTTTTTGGTAGTGTTGCTTCAAATCCTCCAAGTTGGCATAATCCGGCAAAAACTCTGCAAAATGCTCTGGCTTGCTAAAGGCTTCCAGATACGTAAAGACGGGGTTACCCTCCACATGCCCTGGATCCGTCACCTTGATATGGGTAGGATCCGTATACATACCCATAACTTTGGTCTTTATGGTTTCTTCATCATCGGATAAATAAATACAATTGCCCAGGGATTTGCTCATTTTTGCCTTGCCATCCAGACCGGGCAACCGCAGGCAAGCTTTGTTTTCTGGCAATACAATATCCGGTTCTACTAGTGTTTCTCCATAAACACTGTTAAACTTCCTCACAATTTCCCGGCACTGTTCCAGCATAGGTTCCTGGTCTTCGCCAACAGGTACATGGGTAGCCTGAAAGGCCGTAATATCGGCTGCCTGACTCACTGGATAACAGAAAAATCCCAGTGGTACGCTGGAACCAAAGCCTTTTTGCTGAATTTCATTTTTTACGGTAGGGTTCCGCTGCACCCGTGCCACTGTGACAAGATCCATAAAGTAAGTAGTCAATTCAAACAGCTGCGGGATCAGACTTTGGATAAAAATCGTGGATTTTGCCGGGTCAATACCCGCCGCCAAATAATCCAAGGCTACCTGTAATACGTTCTGCCGTACTTTTTCCGGGTTTTCTGCATTATCCGTCAAGGCCTGTGCATCGGCAATCATAAAATACACTTCATCAAAAGTCCCGGTATTTTGCAAACGAACTCGTTCTTGCAGGCTGCCCACATAGTGTCCTACATGTAGATGTCCAGTAGGACGATCCCCTGTTAAAATAATTTTCTTCATCAACGCTTCCTCGCCTTCATTTATTTTATATCAACGTAATTTTGCAGTCTTAATTATTATACTATGATTTTGGCCTTTCTTCCAGCAAATGAAAATTTTGCCAAAAATCCACTCCAAAAATACAGTTGTACTTTTATTGAAAATTTCGTATACTATTCAAGGCTGCTCTAAGGCAGTATTCTGCGAATAATAGAAAGGAAGTTTAACATGAATGTCATCGCAGCTTTTATTCGAAAGACGGCTCTTATAAAACAGATTGCCGTCGGTCTTATCGCCGGTATTTTACTGGCTGTTCTAGCCCCGGGAGTAGTGCCTTTGATCAGTATCTTCGGGGATTTATTTGTAAAAGCATTGAAGGGCATCGCACCAATTCTTGTTTTCATCCTGGTAACGAATGCTATGGTGCAGAAAAAAGATGATGGGGATACCCATATGAAACCCATTGTCACACTCTATGTCATTGGCACTTTTGCCGCTTCTTTGGTGGGTGTGGCTTTATCCTTTCTCTTCCCTGTAAATCTCACTCTGCAACTGGGATCCAGCAAGCTGAACCCTCCTAGCGGCATTACGGAAGTGCTTCACTCTCTGATTTTAAATATAGTGGATTCTCCAGTCAACGCGTTGCTGAATGCTAATTATATCGGAATTTTGGCTTGGGCTATCATCATCGGTCTGGCACTGCATCGTACGATGGAAGACACTTCAAAAAAGCTCTTGGAAAATGTAGCACAAGGAATCACCATTGTAGTTACCTGGGTCATTCACTTTGCCCCGCTGGGAATTATGGGCCTAGTAGCTCAATCCATCAGTGCCAGTGGTCTGGGTGCCTTGTTAGGGTATATAAAACTTCTTGGGGTTTTGATTACTTCTTATTTTTTGGTCGCCCTGATTATGAATCCTTTTATTGTCTATCTCAAAGTACACAAAAATCCGTATCCTTTGGTATGGACGACCTTAAAAGAAAGTGGGCTATATGCTTTCTTTACCCGTTCTTCTGCCGCTAATATCCCGGTCAACCTGTCTTTATGCAAACGCTTAGGGCTGAATCCGGATACATACACAATTTCCATTCCCTTGGGTGCTACCATCAATATGGCCGGTGCATCCATTACAATCTCTGTACTCTCTTTGGCTGCTGCCCATACACTGGGGATTCAGGTAGATCTTTTAACTGCCCTGCTTTTGTGCATTATCTCTACAGTAGGAGCCTGTGGTGCATCCGGCGTAGCTGGCGGTTCTTTGCTGCTTATTCCCGTAGCCTGTGCCTCCTTTGGGATCAGTAATGATATCGCGATGCAAGTTGTAGGCGTAGGTTTTATTATCAGTGTACTGGAAGATGCCTGTGAAACCGCATTAAATTCCAGTAGCGACGTACTTTTTACGGCGACTGCTGAATTTGCCCAGCGAGCCAAAGACGGTACCTTGCGTGCCGAAGACATGATCCCCAAGGACGAACAAAAATAAATCTCCAGCAAGAAAACCGCTGCCCCATTGTAAGAGGTAGCGGTTTTCTTGTATGGTACGGATCCAATATTAACCAGCAAAAAAGACAGTGAGACAATCTGTCAATGCCTCCTGATCAACGGCCGCCATAGTTTCCCGTGCGCTGTGCATCGCTAGAAGTGGTACACCGATATCCATAGTACGTACCGGCACAAGCGCACTTAGCATGGATCCCAGCGTAGAACCGCCCCGAATATCATTGCGATTGACAAAGATTTGGTGGGAAATTCCGTTTTGCTGGCAAAGTTCTTTTACTACCGCCACCGCTTCCGCATCACCGGCATAGCTTTGGGATGCTGCTTGTTTCAGTACAACACCTCCACCTAGCACAGGTTTATTGGTGGGATCGCACTTATCCGTATAATTGGGATGGATAGCATGGGCCACGTCCACACTTAGCATAAAGCCCGTGCTAAGATCCTGGTACAGATTTTCTTCCTCAAATCCCATGGCATGGTAGATCCGCCGCAAGAGATTGAGCAGCACCAGAGAGTCCGCTCCTTGCTTACTATTGCTTCCTACTTCTTCATTATCAAAAAGGGCAGCAATGCGCAAACCATTTTCCCCTTCACTTTTTGCCAGACCATCCAGACATCCTTTGACACTGGTCAGATTATCCAGGCGACCGCTGGAAAAAAATTCATTGTTTAGCCCCAAAAGGCAGCCTTTTTCTATCGGGTAAGCAGAAAGTTCAAAGGAAAGAATATCCTTTGTTTCCATGCTTAGTTCCTTTGCTAAAAATTCCTGGAAAAATGGATTCTTGCCCTCACCGTCTCCTAGCAGGGTAAAAAGTGGCAACACATCTTTTTGTTTATTCCATTTATACCCGTCGTTCACTTCTCGATTCATATGGATGGCAAGGTTTGCCATGGTAAGAAGCGGACGCCGGAAATCCACAAGGTACGTAATAGGATGAAAGGGATCATCGCCTTTTGTGACGACTTTACCGGCCAAAGATAAAGGACGATCCAACCAGGTACTCACCAGCATGCCGCCATAGCCTTCCACGTTCAGCTGACCGTACCCTTCTTTTCTGATTTCGGCGGCAGGTTTAATCCGAAAACACGGAAAATCCGTATGTGCCGCTGCTATTTTTAGTCCATGCTGTCCCATCTGACCGGTACGAAACGCTACCAGCGTCGAGCCAAATATATTGACAAAATAGCGGCTCTCTGGGGCAAGTTCCCATGCCTCTTCCTGCTTTAACTCTTGGAAACCATTGTCCGCCAAAAGTTTTTCTGCTGTCAATACCGTATGGTACGGGGACGTACTGTTATCAATAAAGTCCAGTAGTTCTTGCGTGTTTTCTCTCATACGTTTTCCTCCTCGTATTGCCTATTTTTGTATCACTCCCGTGATTATATATCTTCTTGTTTCAGTCGATATGCTAAAAGGCTATAGCGTTTCCGGGTACGGTCATTTTCTACCGCTGTACGCAAGGCCTTCTCACTGCCAGCCAAATGGACACTTTTTTTAGCCCGAGTAATCGCCGTATAAAACAGGTTCCGCTGTAGCATGATATAATGCCCGGCTACTAGTGGTATAATTACTGTGGCATATTCGCTGCCCTGGCTTTTATGAACGCTCATGGCATAAGCTAACCGAAGTTCCCCGGCTTCCGCTCCTTCATACACTACATTGCCTTCTTCTGTACGATCCGGGTACTCTACTGTGATACTTCCATTTTGAATTGCGAGAATACGTCCGATATCTCCGTTGAATACGTTCTTTTCATAGTTATTTCGGATTTGCATCACCTTATCCCCTTCCCGCAAAAGCAGAAATCCGCTGTGCAATTCTGCTTTTGCGGGAGAAGGTGGATTCATCCGTTCCTGAATCAAGGTATTTAAGTTTTCTACCCCACAGAGATTTTTGTGCATAGGGCTTAACACTTGAACACTTTGCCAAGGCGCATTGGCTGCCAGTTTAGCATACAGCGCAACCACGTAGCGCATGGTCTCCGCTTCCGTATCAAACCGCCGAAAGGTAAAATCTCTTTCTCCCCTCCATTCTGGCAACATTCCCTGGTTGACTCGGTGTGCATTACGAACAATGGGAGATAATTCCGCCTGTCTAAATACATTTTCCAGGCGTACAATGGGCATGGTGCCACTTTGGATAATATCCTGAAGTACATTCCCCGGCCCTACACTTGGCAATTGATCCGCATCTCCTACTAAAATCAAGCGACACCCTAACGGTAAAGCCCTTAACAAATTATACATCAGAACAATATCCAGCATGGAGGCTTCATCTACAATTACTGCGTCGGCCTCTAGAGGATTGTCTTCATCCCTTCCCCAGAAAGAAGATCCTCCATCTTGGAGTGTATATTCCAGCATCCGATGTACCGTCAAAGCAGGTCGTCCTGCGCTTTCTGATAAACGTTTTGCAGCTCGCCCCGTAGGTGCTGCCAAAAGAATTTTGCAGCCAGCCTGCTCCATCACCGACAAAATCCCTTTGACTACCGTGGTTTTCCCCGTACCAGGGCCCCCTGTCAGCACAAATACACCATGCTCGACAGAAGCTTTCACGGCCTCAGTTTGTTCCGGAGCTAGCTGGATACTTTCATCCCGCTCCCATTCCTGAATGATTTTTTTATAATCCACTTTCCAAAGGGCATTGACGTTATCCCGGAGTGCTATCAGGCGATGCGCTACACCGCTTTCTGCACGATATAAATACTCTGGATATACGCATACGTGATCCCCACGATCTTCTGTACGGAGCATATTATCAGCTAGTAGCTTTTGAAAAACATCTTCTACTTCCATGGGATCTAGCTGCAATATTTTGGCTGCCATTTTTACGAGATACCGGTCAGGAACACAAGTATGACCCTGATTGGCACATTGTAGCAGTGTATAATGAATCCCGGCCTTAATCCGTTCATCACTTTGTGCATCAAATCCCAGATGCTGGGCCAACATATCTGCAGTGCGAAAGCCAATGCCGTCCACATCTTCCGCCAGGCAATAGGGATTATTGCTGATCCGTGTCACCGCTGTACCACCATACAGCGCCTTAATCCTGGGAGCATAGTTTCCACTGATACCATTGCTTTCCAAAAAAAATACCAAGTCTCGGGTATCTTTTAGTTCTCCATAGGAAGCTACAATGGCTTCTGCTTTTTTCTTGCCGATGCCACTAACCTCCCGGAGGCGCTCCGGTGTTGTTTCAATCACATGCAGCGTATCCTCACCAAATGCATCGACGAGTCGCTTTGCCATAGCAAGTCCTACGCCTTTTAAGACACCACTACCCAACATCTTTACAAGCCCTTCAGTTCCTTTTGGGGAAATGGTTTCCCAGCTTTGGGTACTAAATTGCCGTCCAAACTTTGGATGTTCGCTCCACTGGCCAACCAGGCGAACTGTTTCACCGGCAAAAGGAGGTTGCCCTTTATAAACCACAGAGATTGTCCCTACTTCCGGATTTTGTGCCTTAAATACACTAAAGCCACCACTTGCTGCTTGAAAAACGATGGATTTGATTGTAACTTCCAGGGACTCCTGCGTTGCCATAGTTCACCTCAATCTCAAAGAAGTCCTAAGGGACATCTCTGAATACATGATAATTTTATCTTAGCATAAAAAAGGAGCTGCCACAAGGCAACTCCAAAACGTTTTTATTTTTTCTCGGAGAACCATTTATCATAGATTTTTTGGTATTCCCCATTCTGCTTTAACTCTCCAAGAGCCTTGTTCAAAGCCTGTGTTAATGCTATATTTTTCTTTGAAACAGCAATCCCGTAAAAATCACCTTTCTTGGGTTCTCCGACGATTTTCGCATAAGCATTACCGCCCTGTTTTAAAAAGTACTGTAATACCGGGAGGTCACTGATCACCGCATCCGCATTGCCGTTTTTCATCTCTAGACAAGCCGCATCGGACGTATCAAAGGTTTTTACTTTGGCTCCCTGGATTTTTTCTGCCTCCTGGGCACCTGTGGTACCAAGCTGTACCGCAATGGTTTTGCCTTTTAAATCATTAGCGCCTTTGATTGTTGTATTATCTTTCATCGTGAGTACTGCCAGACCGGATTCGTAATAGGCATCCGTAAAATCCACCTGTTTTTTCCGTTCATCGGTGATACTCATCCCTGCAATGGCGGCATCAATATTCCCCGCGTTCAAGGCAGGAATTAGGGCATCAAATCCCATACTTTTGACTGTGACCTTGTCGTATCCGGCTTGTTTACCCATGGCCTTAATCAAATCTATATCAAATCCAATATAGTCCCCGTTTTTTTCATCAGGAAATTCAAAAGGCGCAAATCCGGATTCTGTTCCTACGGTGAGCTCTTTTTTTGCTGGGTCTGCACTTTGCTCAGAAGAAGTGCCACATCCGGCCACTGCAACCAACATAAGCAATGCACATACCCAATTTATTACTCTTTTCATCTACTTTCCACCACCCATTTTTGCTTTTGTAACAAAAAACGATATTGGTGTCATTATATAAGTATATGCATTTTTACGCAATAGATTTTAGGAAAGTATACAATATTTTTCATGCCGTTAAAAGCAAGCCAAGTAGGTTGTCCTTTATTTCATTATAGTTGCATACAGGTTCTGGCTGCGCCAGATGGTCTCCCAGCATTTTTTCCATCCACACCATATTGTACCAACGACCAAACTTATAGCCGCTATCATGAAATTCTCCTACCATTTTATATCCTAAATGGGCATGAAATTGAACACTGTTGCGAGTCAAGTACTCATCTTCCACTTTGGGATACCCAATACAGGCGTTTAGGTTCAATACATGCATTTTCTTTAGAATTTCTTCCATAACATGATACAATTTCTTTCCTATCCCGTTATGGCGCAGCTGCGCATCCAAATAAATCGTGGTCTCTACAGACCAATCATACGCTTTTCGTCCCACAAAGGCGCTGACATAAGAGTATCCGACAATCCGGCTATCCTGTTCGACTACAATATATGGGTATCTTTCCATGGTATGCTGCATCCGCTGGCGGAATTCCTCTACCGTGGGGACGGTCCATTCAAAGGTAATCACCGTTTTTTCTACGTAGTAACGGTAAATCTCTAAAAGTTGCTCTGCATCATCCAATCTGGCATTGCGAAACGTCACATCTCCCATTCTAGACACACCCCCTGGCACATAATTCCTTATAAATCAGTATCCGGTTGCAGGCTATTGCCGGTATTATTTTTTAACAGGCTAAAACTTTCTATGGACTGTTTAAATGCCCGCAATTTTAAGTCATAATTAATGGTATCATCTGTTTGGTAACGGATTTGATAGCCATTGCCCTGTGCATTCATCAGATACGTATTAACAATAAACAGCTTTTTCAAATCCCCATCATTATCCGTACTTTCTGCCATACTGCCGTTAAGCGTGCCTACCGTAATAGGTTCATGGTGCAGGATGGTGACGTTGGGCGTATACCGGGTGACTTTTTGAATAAATGCATTTTCCACCTCTTTTAGCCTTTGCGGCGTGGAATTCCCCAATTCCGCAAAAGAGTGATCAGAAAACTCCCGAATCATCAGGCTGTCTGTATGCACACTGCTCAGCGTCCGTCCAAATAACACATTATCTGCCCGCACGGTATACATACGCCACCCACTGGGAATCTCCATTTCATATCCCATACCGGGGACTGTGAGCAGATTAATATCCGTGTATTTTACTTTAGAAAGTGGCAAATTAGCACAGATGGACTGCAGTGCCATGGCTGCTGCCTGCTGTGTCTCTTCCGGGGCACTCACATTCACTACCAGCAGGATGTTCTTTTGGGGCTGATAGGCCCTACCAATAACATACGGTCGATGCGTTTTCTGTTTGTCTTTCGGAATGGCAACATACCGAAAACTATCCTCTAAACAGGTTGTTAGTTGATTCGGGGTTGTACTACCTTCCTCCGTATTTCTTTCCGCTCTTCTTTTACGCAATACATCTCGTAGCCGGTTTGCACCAGAAGAAGAGTTTCCTGCTTCCACTGCATTACCTGCCGCATCAGCTGCAAAGATCTCTGAATCTGGAATATCCTGTACTTTTTGAAGAAATTCCTTAAATTCCTTTTGCTGTTCTTCTGAATACTGCTTCATGGGAACAGAAACAGAAATGGGCAGCGTATACAAATCCGCACTAACAAGAAAATCCCCTCCTACCGTAAACCGAATCCCGGTCGAAGTATGATAAATTTCCTTACTGCCCGGTGGAATGGTAATGGTATACCCGCCACTTGCCGGTTTATAGGTGTTTTTTTTTGCCTCGGCAGCTTGTCCTGTCGTGACACGCAAAATCATAAAGCAAAAAGCAAAAACCGTGATGCTCCATATCTTCCAACTTTTCAATACTACCCCTGCTTTCTTAGCTTTACTGCAATCCCCGTCAAATTTTCTTGGGGAATCTGCCAGTGACCTGCTGAACCTCTGCCACTACTTTTTCTAGATCAATAGTGGTCAATTCGCCCTTGTCCAGAAGAATTTTACCATCCACCAACACCGTGTCTACATCGTAGGAGTTGGCAGCATACACCAAAAGGGAAACCCGGTCATGTCTAGGATACCAGGTAGGGGAATCCATAGTATACAGTACAATATCTGCCTTTTTTCCCACAGTTAGTTCTCCCGTATCCTGTAATCCAATGGCATTGGCTCCTAACCGCGTCCCCATTTGCAAGGTTTGTTCTGCGGGCAGAGCCCGAGGATTATTTGTTTGTATTTTAGCTAATAGCGCTGCTAAGCGCACTTCTTCCAGCATGTCCAGATTGTTATTACTGCTAGCCCCATCCGTCCCCAATCCAACGGTAATGGATTGCGCCAGCATATCCGCCACCGGTGCAATGCCACTAGCAAGTTTCAAGTTGCTTTGGGGATTATGAGCCACTCGCACATGATTTTGCGCCAGAATATCCAAATCCTTAGCATCCACATGCACGCAGTGTGCAGCCAAACACCCGGTAGAAAAAAGCCCCAAAGATTCCATTAACGCAATAGGCGACATCCCGTATTTTTCTTTACAGGTTGCAACTTCTGTGCCTGTTTCTGCCACGTGCATATGGATTTGGGCGCCCAGTTCCTGGGCTTTAGCAATCACGCTTTCCAGAAAACCATTGGAACAAGTATAGGGAGCATGGGGTCCCAGCATAACATGTATTCGCCCATTACAAGCACCCTGCCAGTTTTTAAAAAGCCGTAGATTTTCCTGGAGGGCTTTTTGTCCATCTTGCTTGCTTTGACCTGTAAGGCCGCAGGAAAGTACAGCTCTGAGACCGCTATCCTGCACAGCCTCCGCTACTTTTTCCTCAAAAATATACATATCCGCAAATGCTGTAGTCCCTGTGCGGATCATTTCTGCCTGTCCTAATAGGCTGCCCCAGTACACAGCATTGCCATCCAGCGTTTTTTCCATGGGCCAAATCTTGTGCTGTAACCAGTCCATGAGAACCATATCATCTGCATAACTGCGAAATAGTGTCATGGCTACATGGGTATGTGCATTGACCCACCCCGGCACTGCCAGGTGATTGTTTGCGTTAATGATACGCTTGCCTGTGACTGAACGAGTGCCGATATAAGTAATGTGAGAACCTTGGATTCCGATATAATACGGTTTACCATCGTTTTTTTCTACAAGTTCTGCACCGGCAATCACAATATCATAACACACGGTCTCAAGCCTCCTGCGTGGCAGTAAAATCGCTCAGCTGAAATCCCCCATATTCCTTTAATGATTCCTGGCAATGGCATAGGCAACTTGACGGCGTGGTATCCTCTACAAAAGCCTGCATGATTTGTGCAATCTGAACACTGCGTTTTTCCATGGCTTCCGTTACCTCTTCATGGGACAATTCCCGGATAGAAAGACCGGATCCCATGTTGGTTACCACGGAGCAATTGACATAACAGATTTCTGCTTCCCGGGCCAGTACCGCCTCTGGCATGTTGGTCATACCTACTACATCTCCGCCTAAAAAAGCATATACCTTAACTTCTGCCGCAGTCTCATAGCGTGGACCTTCCAAGGCCACATAAGTGCCTTGTTTGCTGTGACGAAGCCGTAACTCCAAAAGAATCTGAATGAGTTTTTGCCGCAAAGCGGGACAATAGGGCTCTGCAAAAGGAACATGCACTACTTTTCCGTTACTTCCGTCAAAAAAGGTAGCAATTCGATTTTTCGTAAAGTCCAGGAGTTGACTGGTCACTACAAAGGTCCCCGGAGGCAGGCCAGGATTCAGGGATCCTACAGCGGTAAAAGAAAGGATTTCTGTAACACCTACCTGTTTCAAGGCAAATATATTGGCTCGATAATTGATTTTATGTGGCGGTACGCTGTGGTTTGCTCCATGGCGTGCTAAGAAATAGGCCTCGTTGCCATTTCTGTTACCCTTTAAACATTCTACCGTTCCAAACGGTGTTTTTATCGTCTGCGTTTCCAGCTCTCCAAATGCCGCTATATTTTCTACCCCGGTTCCCCCGATAATGCCAATACGCCGCAACCCAATCACCTCTTTATGTTATTTTTGGTTCTTTGTCAAATGTTGGGGAGGACCCCAAATTCATCCTTTTCTGGTG
>DXYB01000037.1 GCA_019416065.1 Acidaminococcus sp.
TCCACCAGAAAAGGATGAATTTGGGGTCCTCCCCAACATTTGACAAAGAACCAAAGAATTTTGATATTAATGCGGAAGGATTTTCCATCCGCTGCAAGTTATTTTATGAAAAAGACTTTCGTCATATCCCCCATGTAGTACTTTGCACCCATGGTTTTGGAGGCAATAAAGAAAATCACTCCGCTGCCAAATTTGCCCAGCAATACATCACCAAATATAAGGACTGTGGCGTTATTGTTTTCGACTGGCCCTGTCATGGCGCAGATGCCCGCAAAAAAATGGTGCTCAGCGACTACATGACCTATCTGCGCCTAGTAACGAACTATGCCAAAAAAGAATTGGAAGCCAAAGAGATTTTCAACTACTCCACCAGCTTTGGTGCCTACCTGACATTAAAATATATCCACGATGCAGAAAATCCTTTTCAAAAGATCGCCCTTCGCAGTCCCGGTATTGCCATGTATCAACTGATGCTAAATACCCTCACGCCAGATGACCTAGCTAAAGTGGAAAAAGGCAAGGAAGTTTCCGTCGGTTACCAGCGAAAAATGAAACTGGACAAACAATTTCTGGAAGATCTTAAAACTTCTGATATCCGCCAATACGAGTATTTCGACTGGGCAGACTCCATGCTGATTCTCCATGGCACCAAAGACAAGCTGGCTCCTCTTTCAGATAGCCAGACTTTTGCCGAAAATAACGTCATCACGTTTATTCCCGTGGAAAATGCAAATCACACGTTCTCAGATCCTGCAACCAGTGATTTCGCGGCCCACACCATCGTAGAATTTTTTAAGCCAGAGGCGTAACAACTACGCCTTGTGGCCGTAAAGGAATCGATCCAGCACTTCTGGCACACGCGCCGCCATATTGTCCTTATTGATAGCCCCCTGGGTCGCCGACATGCAAAGGGAAAAATACAAATTCTCTGCCACGGCGGGCGCATCAGAAAGGGGTTTCAATGTGCCATCGGCGATTCCGTGGTCTAAGATTTTCCGCAAATAAGAAATCTCTGTACGAAGGATTTCTGCATATTTACGCTGCACTTGGATTTCTTCCGGCGTGGGCCGTTTCCCCCATACTGTAATCACGGTGTAGTCCTTAGCACTGTCATCCCAACGGAGATACCATCCCGGCCGGCCTGCTTGTTGCTCAAACATCACAACCCCCCACAGCACGCCATTTTTTTCTAAAAAGTCCACCAGAGCATACGTATACTCCATAAAACGGTGGGCAAAATCCGGATACTCCTCCATGATTTTTTCCATTTTTTTGAGCAGTTTCTGGTTCTTCCCGTTAGGGTATAAAATAGATTTTCCTTATTCTGGTAATACTTATAAACAGTGCCTTTGCCAGTATCGGCAATCTGGATAATCTCATCCAGTGTGGCCTGCATATAGCCTTTTCGGGAAAACACCTTTTCCGCGGCTTTGAGGATCCGTTTTTCTTTAGAAAAAGATTGGCAGATTCGAGTCATAGTTGCACGCTCCGTTATTTATTTTTAGTACATCATAATAGTCCCATCGTTTTCAGCACAAGCACCCAAAGAAACATGGTCACGCAGGATAAGGCTGTGGAAAAAATCACGCAGTTGCCGGCCAGTTCTCCGTCGCTATCCATTTGTTGCGCCATGGCAAAGCCGGCCACGGCACAAGGAGTCCCTGCCATAGCCAAAATGGTAGCCAGATCCACACCGTGGAATCCCAAAAATATAACAGCACCTCCGAGGAAAAGTAACGGCGCCACAAAAAGCCGCCCGGCAACACAAATCGCTAGGTCCCTAATTCCTTTCACGGCCCCCTGCAAAGTAAAGGAAGCCCCCAATACAATCAGGGCAAAAGGCGTGGTGCTGACAGTAATGGCATGGGCGCATTTCACAAGCACATCTGGGAGTGCAAACGGGAGCAGCTTGCACAGGCCGCCAATAAGGGCGCCCCAAATCATAGGATTTTTGGCAATGCCTACCAGGATTTTTCCCAACTGAAACCGGGCACCCCGGAATGTTTCCAGGGTAAAAACAGCCAGAATATTATAAATAGGCACTACAACGGCGGTTAGCATCATCGGAATGGCAGCGGCTTCAGTTCCATAGATATTATCCACAAGAGGAACACCCAGCAAAATAAAATTACTGCGATAAAGGGCCTGAATCATGGCGCCCCGTTTTTTATTTGAAGCCTCTGCATGCACCACAAACAAAAAATCCAACCCATAAAAAAGCAGTAGGGCGACTACTGCATAGAAAACAAGGGATGGTTTGGGCATATTGGCCGTACTGGTAGAATATACGGCATTCATCATATTCACAGGGAGAAAAATGCCAAAGACCAATTTATTAAATGTCGATATATCTTTCTCTGTGAAACGGTACTGCCATTTCATCAAAAGGCCTAGTGCCAGATACACCATCAGTGGTGCAACAGCCCCGGCCGCCACGATAAAATTCTCCATAGTGCTCCTTTTTCGTCAAAAGATAACTGTCAATTCTATTTTTAGGGTATCATACTTTCCCCCATGCCGCAATTCTTTTATAAAGATTCCCAGTGAGAGGTGCACTTTTTTATTACTATTCACATGCTTCTTATATTCTGTTATCTCTCTGTTTGCAGGACAGCCGGATCATCCTGTATTCGGTTTTTTCCATGCTTTGTTCTCAATTCCTGCAACGGCATATTAAATTGTTCTGAGGCAATATCCGTCTTTTGAGAATACCCCGGTACATTTCGTATCCCCAGAAGATCCACCATAACCTCATACAACAAATCATTAGTCCAATAGGTATTTCTGTGTTGCCAAAGCGCTCTGCTAATCTGAGGGTTATCTTTCTGATACATCGGGGACAATGCGATAAAGAAAGGAATATGCGTCATAGCCCAAGTGAATTTTGTAGCCTCGTGGCTGTACTCCATATCCTCCCCATGGTCGGACATATAAATCATACCCCTAAAATTAGGTTGCGTACTCGCCACATGATAAATTTGCGCTAGCACGGTATCCGTATAGGCCACCGTGTTATCATAAGCATTGATTCGGCGTTCGTCTTTCTTTTCCACGGAATATTTTTCCTGTTCTTTAGGATATCGTTCTTGATAATCAGCATGGCTCCCCATCAAATGTACAACTATCAGCATGTTCCTTGCCTGCTGATAGTCCACTTGCTGCAGCTTTTCTACCAGTTTTCCATCAAAGTCCGTGGTCCATGTTGTATCCCCAGAATTTCCATTGATCCAGATTTCTTTATCTGCGCCACTGGCAATGGATGCTACCGGAGTATCATAGGCTCCATACTTGACCTGATTACTAATCCAATAGGTTTTATACCCGGCCGATTTTGCCACTTCTAAAATGGAATAGGCATCTACTAACTGCATATCGTTATACTGGTTTTTCCCTGTCAGCGCATAGGTCAGCGTTGGAACGGTATGGGTATGATTAGAATAGGCATGAGGAAATAGAATGGTTCCTTTTTGTTTAGCCAATGCCGCCAGCCATGGGGTCGTATCCCTTTCATAACCAAAAGCCTGCATGTGATCTCGATTCTCAGACTCTCCTATGACCAAAACAAAGAGACCGCTCTTCCGTGGATCCAAGGAAATATTGTGTAGTTTTGATAGATTTTGCAGTCGATTGTGCTTAGCTTTTCTGTAAGCAGCATATTGTTCCAGACTTTGCGTAGTCTGCTTAATCAGACTACGCACCATAGTGTTATCCGACTTATATATTCCTTTGTATTCACAGATACCAAATAGTACAAGTAGAATGCAAAGAGAAAGAGAATGCCACTGCAATGTACATTTCTTCGTGATGTGCAGCACCTGGATAAGGTAGAAGATAATAAAAGCCATTAGGCCTATAAGAGCGCCGCCCCACAACAAAGCATTTTGATTTCTCAAATATCCTGCCGCCTCACCCAAATTGGTTTGGAACAAAGTCAATATAATACTGGTCGTTAAAATACAACCGCTAACAACATAATACCCTATGATGACAAGTGGCAATAAAACAGAAAGGGAAAATCCTGCCCCCAGGATAACTTGCATTCCCTTTCGTACAAATCTGCTTTTAATTTTACCAGTAAGTAACCAGAGAATAATCCATAAAGAAAATAACAAAACAGCAAAAGAGAACGTATCGGTCAGCTCATTAATATTAACCGGGCTTTTCGTCTGCAGCTTTAAATAGGCAGGAAGTAAATAAAGAAAGACAAAAATCCCATAGGCAGGTAGCAACTTCTTATAAAATGCAGTGAGAATCCCTGTGCAAATAAAGGCACCTAAGGCAAATCCAAAAACGTCTTCGTATTGAAAATAAGTGACGTAAATAGTAGCAGGTAAGCGGGCCAGAAAAAATGCTGCCAGAAAAATTACAATTGCTCTGGCAAAAGAGATTTTGTGTTTCACAAAAAACTCTTTATAGCGAACTGCATTGAATTTTTCCATGTGATTCCCCTTTCTGTAAGCTATGCATCCTATTTCAAAGTTTATACCGCAATTTCAGCCAGGCATACCAGAACATCCCACAGGCGTAATCCTTTAAGCTGTCTTTTTTTCTGAATTTGGCCCACATTTTAAAATCATGGTAGTTGTCCGGCTTTTTCACTGGCAAGGTATTGGTTAGCGTCTTCCATGGAGAAAGGGCATTGTAGTGCCGCCACTGTGCATCAAAGGGAGATAGTACCATTTGCCATGGTTTACGCCGCCCCGTCCAGTGAATAATGACGCCCTTTCCCGTATCATCCTCTCCTCCGCCAAATTCATTATATTCGGTGGGTAAGAATGTATTAGTACCATCAAAGGTTAAGTTCAGCACATCTTGGCTCTGTCCTAGAAAGCGTTCTCTGGGTTCGCACTGAAACGAAAATGTTTTTTCCGTAATGCCCTGTCGCTCCCATTCCGGAATATTGACCAGCATAACGCCATCGTTAAAGTACTTCCCATTTTTTAGCTTTAAATACCCACCTCGGTAGGCTGCATCTTTGGGACGCTCCGATACTGCCGCCATAGCTTTTCCTTCCATGGGTAACGCAAACAAGGCATTAAGCGAACGGATGACCATGGTATCCGCATCCAGATACAGGAACCTATTTGTAAACTTTTTTATTATCTTAGGCATATAGATCCGCACATAAGAAATCCGGGAGAACCGCTGAACTTTAATATGAAAATCCTGGAAGGGTTCCATATGCATTTGGTACAATGTGCAGCGACAATGCCACTGCTTTGCCAATTCTTTAACTTTTTCTCTGTTTTCCTCATTATATCCGTCCGTAAAGAGGTGGAAAGAAAAAGTATGCTGCGAGTTATTCTCCAGAACAGATACTATGGAGGCTCCCATAATAGGGAAAAACGCATCATTCACATTATATCCCACATGCCAGGGTGTTATTTCCTTATCTGTCCGGAAGTCAAAAACTTCCTGATGAAGAATAAAATGCTCTTTATTAAAAAAATCCTGTGTGAATGTCTTCATTTTGCCTCCTGCAACAATTTCTTTACAGCATCCTGCACCATCTCCAAATGAATTGTGTTCACACAATCCATCTTGGGGCAACGGTTCGGCCCGATACAAATATGTTTGCCGGAGCAAGGTAAATGTCCGCTGACACATTCTGCATACTTCCCAGGCGCCTTGTAAATTTCTGGTGAGTTATAGGAAAACAGTGTCACCACTGGACAGCCGGCAACGGCGCCAATATGAGCCGTTCCTGTATCTAGCGTGACCAGAGCATCCATCTGCTGTAGCAGAGCTACCAGTTGCATAAACGAAGTTACTCCCACCAAATCCACAAGCTGCGCTGGGTACCGCATAGCACGTTTCATGGCATCTGCCCGTTTGCGGTGAGTTGGAATTCCCGTCAGATACACAGTGGCCCCGTAACATTCCACCAGCCAGTCGCACAGCCTGGCAAACTGCTCCGGAGGCCAATCCTTTGTGCGGGAAGTCGTTTGGATGCAGAGAGCAATATTTTTTCCGCTTCGTCCATGCTGCGCCAGACATTGCGCTGCCCATGCTTTCATCTCCGGGACAAGGGGCTTTAACCGGGGTGGCACAAATTCCGTCTCTGTATCTCCAAAATACAACCGCAACATCTGCTGAAAGCTAGATGCCATAGAATGCTCACGGTAGTGCCAGCCTTGAGGAAGGGGCAAATCTTTTGTATAGAAATATTTTTCCCATCCTAAGTGCCACCCTAAGGCCTGTTCCATGCTTATTCTTTCTGGGATGCGGGCAATCCACTTCATCAAAGTGACCCGTTCCCGGGGATCCAGGGAAATGCCAAGGTCAAACCGTTCATTGGCCAATGCTCTTCCCATACGGTATACGTCCAGATAACCACCTTTACTTTTATAGGTATACGGTATTACCTCATCCACGCCTTCAAAGAGCTTGGCAGCAAACGCCAGTTTTCCAGAAGCCAAATACGTAATTTTAGCATCCGGGCAGTTTTTTTTCAGCACCGGGAATACGGAAGCCGTCATGATCATATCCCCTAGATGCATGATCCCATCAACCAGAATATTTTGGTATGTCATACTTTATCCTTATCATAGTATAGTTCTTGAATATGACGCTGTAGGCGGTGTATCTGAATTTTTACTTTTTCAATCACAGGCAATTGATTGTACCAATTTTGTATATGCTGGTCCTTTATACGCTGCATGGTTTTCTGTTTTATTTCAGTGCGTTCTTCTATTTTATCAATAATAGAATCTTGAGCCAGCCCACAATCTAATTCAGCTACAGCTTGATTCAGACAATATAATTTAATAAAATTCAACTTCTGATAAATGGCCCATGCATCCAGCTCGATTTTAACCGGTGTTTGTGCTTTCAAAAGATTTTCAGCAGCCCTACGATTAATCGCATAAGCATGTCCCTTGCTTCCTGCCAAGCATCTCATGATGGAAACACCGTGACCAATTCTTTTTACTGATTTCTTATGACCTGCAATAGGGAACAGTAAAACAACTGTCGGTTCTAATTGTGCGCTCATAAATTGATGTATTTCAGGTTCTAATTCTATAAATAAATCTGTCAACTTGGCATCGTCTTCAAAAATATATATATACGGTTCCTCACTTTTCAGCAATTCTTCATAAATTGCCAAGTGAGACAAAGCACAGCCGATTTCTCCTTTAGTTAAAAGGCCATCATCAGCAGAGAGTTTATGTAACTCTTCCTTCGTAAGTTCGTTTCCCATTATAGCGTTAAAAAAGTTAGGCTTGATCTCCCACTTAGTCATACGTTGAATTACAGCGGCTCGTCTCTCCGACACGTTTCTGGCGCTGATAATATAATGGAAAAATGGTCTCACTTGATTCATAATATACCTCATTTCGATCTTTTGATAATACAGTGAAGAGAGACCTTCATCCCTAAGTTTTCCCCTCATTCCGATGTAGTGAAGCTAATGTGATTCCCCACATAGCCCAGTATAATCTGGTATTGAATTTTGCATAAAGGCTATTATCTACAAACCCATGAACAAAAATAGCCACCCAAATCCATAGCATCATTTTTGCAGATATATTATTTGGATCATCATTTATTTTTTTCAACAAAAGGCTTACCGTGGCAAGAATAAAACTCACATATCCTATTCCTCCAATAGTACCAGTTCCAGAGAAAAAATTAGCTATATTATTGTGAGGTAGACTCAAAGTAGGTTCTTTTGCTTCTGGTAAAATATATTTTGCGCGGTATACTTGATTCCACCGCTGAAACCCCACCCCATAGACTTTGTGATCCTGCCACATTGCATAAGCGGATCTTAACAACAGAATTCGTTCTCCATCATAGGAACGACTTTCAATTTTAAGCATAGCAGTAAAAATACCATTTACGCATATACATACAGATAAGAGTAAAGCACTAATTTTTTTCTTGAATGATAAGTCTTTCATATTCTGTAGAATATAAACAACTCCAAAAGAAAATAGACCAATTAAAAATCCTGCGATTCCTCCACGAGACCCACTCAAAAAAAGAAAAAAAGTTGTTACAACAGCGGTAATAAAAGAAAGATGAAAATAAGCAATTCTTGTTTGGTTATTCTTGTAGTGTCTCCACAGCATAAATGTGTTGACCCATAATAAAGGAAGAATAGATTCTAGGCACATGGCAAAATTGTTTGCACTAGCAAAGCCAGCGGTAATCCTGTTATCTTTCGGGAGAGCAAACAGTTGATAGATTACCTGAACATTAAGGATCCACGTACCAGCAACGGCACCCCATTGAATCTCAGCAATAAAAGAATTTTTCTTTTGTACCAGCACTAAATAAAGCAACCAAAAAGGTAATGAATAAGAAAGAAAATTATGAGAAACCTTAATAGAAGGCCCATCCCCCGTTAAAAACGAAGCTAAAAGAACGGCTCCCATAAAAAGAAAATAGGGAAATAAAAACAATTTATTTGGCCACTGAATCTTCTTCCTTTTGTACCCATAAAAAAATAAAATGGCGACGCCAACAAGGCCTGCACTGATACTGACACCTGCGTTCCATTTCGTACTGCACAGGAAAAACAGATACAGATTCACCGCAAAGGTTACAAACATCTGCCATCGTTGCTCGGTCTTATCCATCAACATTTGATTCATCGCCATCTTTCCAAATTCTTACTCACAGCTACTTATAAAATCTCTTTCCACATTCCT
Organism: Acidaminococcus sp.; assembly: GCA_019416065.1. Classification (GTDB taxonomy): domain Bacteria; phylum Bacillota; class Negativicutes; order Acidaminococcales; family Acidaminococcaceae; genus Acidaminococcus. Next base: position 8,658 of record DXYB01000037.1, read on the forward strand.
GCCCACTGCATACGCAACTGCTGCCGCAATATGCTTTCCCCTTTATATCTTTGCTCGGTTTTACTTATTTCACTAAATATTTTTTAGAAGAGTATCCAGTTCGGCAATCGACAAATTTTGTTTTTCATATTTTTCATTTGTATAGTCTCCATATCCCTTTTCAAATTGCTGCACAAAGCGTACGAATCCTACTGGTCCTAAAGCATTAGCAAGAGCATGCATACCTGCATTACGTACATCGACAGGACTATTCATATCAATATTAACCATTTTCAATTACCTCCGCTAAATAAGAAACTGGGTTCATCACACGAAACGGAAACTCTATTTTCTTACAATTTTTTATGAGTCTATCATCTGTAGAAAGAAATACATCCACTTTCCCTGCCTCAGCACTCGCTAAATGGAGAGCATCCATTGTATGAATAAATGTTGCTGCTGAGATTTCTTTAGCCCGTTCTTTTATTGCTTCAGAATAGGGAATATACTCTGTTGCTACTTGGTGCAGTAACGAAACTTTGTTTCTCTTATCGGCAATAGAAATTTGCGAAATTTCAAGCCGCAATATAGCACTATCCAGAATAACATTGTGATTTGTTCTACTACGATTCAAAAGCGAAAGAATTGCTTCGCTTTCATCATGAATTCTATTTTGAGACTGGTTGTCGAATGGTCTATTGTAGCAGCAACAGTCCAAATACAAACGCATAAAGCTCTCCTTATCTGACTTTCTCTACAGCAAGTTTCTTCCACATTCCTGCCCACTGCATACGCAACTGCTGCCGCAATATGCTTTTTCTCTGCATTTCCCTGCTTGGTTGGGGCATAGGCGCATCTGCAAAAGTAGTTTTCTCTAAATAGTCATAATAGAGCTGATTAAATGCGCCGCTAGGCGGAAATTCCCAAGGTTTGTAGCGCCCAGCCCAATGCATAACAGCTGGATTTTTAGCTGCCTCTATGGCAACCGCACGCCACGTAGTATTTCTTAAAATTTTAAGCGGCAGGGTAAAAACTGGCGGAATCACATTCCAGCGCAATGGCAAAGGCTGCCAATTGCGATGAAAAACTTTATTCAGGCCATCTTGGTCGTGGTGGCGGAAATTGACCTTCTCCACGCACGCTATGACTTGCTGGCTGTAATTTTCCCTCCGCCATGCCGCCATATCCATCACCATCACGCCGGAATTAAAATATAGTTCCCCCGGCTGCACGCCGATCGTTTCGGCCTTCTGCCGCTGCATCCTGCGGCTGGATAAAATTCCCAGATCCGGTACAGCCCCTACTGGGTTGCTATTAAGCGGATACTCCCAAAGTTGCTGCACATCGTCCAGCACTACCAGGTCTGTATCAAAATAAATGGCTTTCTGGCAGTCTATCGGAAGCAGTTCGGGAATCAAGAGCCGTAGGTAGGCTGCTTTGCTCACATGGCCGCTTGTAAAGGCATTAACTGTCCGATTGCCCACCAGAATAAAAGTAATTTTTCCGTTTAAGCCATTCACGGTTGCAGCGATGGCAGCTGCTTTGCTTTCGGTGATATTGTCGCTTAAGTAATAAAAATGGACAGGCTGCCTGCCTTTGTGGTTAACAAGAATAGAGGCACATGTCACGGCTCCATGCTGGGCATATTGGTCATCGGAAGCTACTACAATAGAAATTTCCTGCATAGTACTATTCCCCGCCATTTTTCTTGTATTCAGCTAGTTTCATATATTTCATGGCGGTATAAATCCCGTGTTGCAGCGTTGCTATAACTCCCATGCTGCCTTCCAAAAAGCCGCCCTGCAAAATATACACTTTGAACATCCCCAGCAGTGCATGCCCTGCCGCTTTTCCAGCTGTAGCCTCTTTACCCCGGGCTGCAGCATCTTTCGCCCAGATAGTAGTATAGTGCCCCGCCTTATTCCACCAGGAAGCATAAGAATCATACGTATAATGCTGCATGGCTTCTGACAAGGCTACAATGGGAACGCTGCACTCCGGGTGCTCATGTACCTTTCCAAAATAGCTGACGCAAGTCCGAGAAAAAAGACGACTCACTCGATCTGGGCCAAAAGCGCCATGATGATACTCATGTCCAAAAGCGATATTCACCCGTTTGATGGAATAAGCGTGATCAAGGGGTTCGTTTTTGATATTCTGAATTTTTTTTACCAAGGCATCCGTTAGTCTCTCATCCGCATCCAGATAGAGCACCCACTCTGCCTTTGTTTGTGTCAGTGCAAAATTCCGCTGGGCGGAAAAGTCGTCATCCCAGGCACGAAAAGCAACTTTGGCGCCACATTCCTGGGCTAGGGCCACGGTACGATCCGTACTTCCGGAATCAATCACCACGACCTCATCCGCCACTTGCTGTGCATTTTTTATACAGTCTACAATATTGTTCTCTTCATTTTTTGTCAGGATCAAAACAGCCAAACGCTTCATGCCATCCCTCATAAAAATAAATGTTGTTATTGTCTTCGTACATTGTTTGAAAATCTTTCATAGTGACATAGCAGGATAAATTTCAATACCTTCTTGCCGTATGGGAGCCAAACAAAAGTACCCGCTCTATATGGTATTTTTTCGCATACAATCGAATGCCTGATAATACATGGGCCGGTAAATTCATCACGGAACACCTCTGTATTTTTTACTCCATCCAATGCACAGAGATTTCTTTTTCTAAGGCTTCAAACATCGGCAGAAAATTTATTGTGCATCTCGGATAATTGCATTGGCAATGGCTTTATTATAGGCCGGATTGTTCAAAACAAATCTCAAATAAGGATACCATACCTGTTTCCGTAATGATATCGTACGGAGGCTTCTTGCCCTCTATCTCTCTTAAATTTTTAAGCGCTTTTACGAAATTATCGACTTTCCTCATAGAACGATTCCTTCATTCCATCACTAAAAGTCCCCTAGCACCAGCTGGCTGATATTCTTGCTGTGATCGCTGACACGCTTCATGTTAATTAAAAGCTCCAGCATCACAAACCCACTTTCCGGGGTACAGATTCCTTTGCTAAGCCGCTCCACATGGCTTTTGCGAATGGCTTTTTGCTTGACTTTGACCTGATGAGAAAAATCTAGGGATTCCCTCGCCAATTCTTTATCGCTGGTCTCCAGGGCTTTCAAGGCTTTACTAGCTGCGGTTAATACCAGGATTTCTAAGGAGCGCATTTCTTTGTTGGCTTCTTCGGAAAAAACAACCCCATCCTGATTCATGCTGCGCACCCGTTTGGCAATGGTTTCCGCATGGTCCCCAATGCGTTCAATATCCGTGCAGGCATGGAGCAAACCAGTATGTAAGGCGCTCATCTCTTTGGTCATGTTCTGCTCGCTCATCTTGGTCAGGTACACCGTGATGGCTTCTTCCAGACTGTCGATCACTGGCTCATGTTCCAAGATATATTCCACGTCTTTTTTTTCAAAGGTATCTACACAGCGAAAGGCCTTTTTCACATTGTCTAAGGCCAGATTTCCCATCCGCACCACTTCTTTGATAGCAAGGCCTAGTGCTACGGCAGGCGTATTCAGCACGTTTTTATCCAAGAACTGGGGCTGGTAGGAAATCACAGGTTCTTCTCCCGGCATAATCTTTTTAATCAACTGGGTAAAGCGCCCTGCAAACGGCAGAAACAGACAGGTATTTACTACGTTAAACAAGGTATGGGCGTTAGCAATCTGCCGCCCAATATTCCCCGCAGGAGAAATTGCAAGAACCATGGCAATGTACTGGTGCATCAGGGTAAGGGCAATGATACTGCCAATTAGGTTAAACATAACATGGGACATAGCCACCCGTTTGGCATTTAAGCCGCTCTGGATCGTCGCAATGACCACGGTATTACACGAGCCAATGTTATCGCCTAAGATCACAGCAACGGCTCCTTCCAGGGGAATCAGGCCCTGCCCAGCCATAGCCATTAGGATACCAATCGTAGCTGAGGAAGACTGGATGACGATGGTCATACATAACCCAGTTAACATCCCTAGGAGAGGATGATCGGAAAATTTACCCAATAGTTCCACAACTCGTGGATCGTTGCGCAAAGGAACGGCCGCATTGCTCATCATGGACATACCCAGCATTAAAATTCCGAAGCCTAGCAATACCATCCCCAGATTTTGCAGACTCCGCTTATGGGCGAGGGTTTTCATTAGAAAACCTATGGCTAGAATCAACGTGATGTAATCGGTCAGATTAAAAGCGATCAATTGGGCTGTCATGGTGGTTCCGATATTGGCTCCCATGACGATACCAAAGGCCTGTTCCAGATTCATAATCCCGGTATTCACAAGGCCCACGGTCATTACTGTGGTAGCCCCGGATGACTGGAGCACAGCTGTTACACCAGCGCCAAGCGCGACACCATAAACGGTCTTGCTGGTCAGTTTTTCCAGGATTCGCTGCAGGCGGGCCCCTGCGGCCTGCTGCAAGGCATCACCCATGATCTGCATGCCGTATAGAAAAAGTGAAATCCCGCCTAGAAATAAGAAAAATTGAATCAAGTTCGTCTCCCCCGGTAATTGCTTCCTGAATTGGAAACCTTGCTAGTCTTACACGCGAACCGGCTAATTGTAAATCGGTTATTCAGCATGATTTTACCACATATTGCCCCCGAACACCAGAAAATCAACGGAAACTGCCCCATAAATTACAATTTTGTCGTAATAAAAACAAAACTATCCTGCCACTACTGTGACAGGATAGTTTTGTTAGGATACAGAGGTCTTATGCTTCTGCGTCCATTTTTTTGTAGCCTTCGAAACGCTGTTGTGCGTCGGCTTTGGTTTTAGCATACAAATCTTCCGCAATGTCGGGGAAGCTCTTAGCCAAGGATGCATAACGAACTTCGCCATTTAGGAAGTTTTCAAACTCCTCAAAGTTCGGGGTCTTGGTGCTATCCAGGAAGAAGGCCTTCTTTCCTTCTTTAGCCAGTTCCGGATTGTACCGGTAGCAGGACCAGTATCCGCAATCCACAGCAGCCTTAGCTTCTAGGAAGGAATGCTGCATGCCTCTCTTGATGCCATGGTTGATGCACGGAGAGTAGCAGATCACTAGTGAAGGCCCGTGATATGCTTCTGCTTCACGGATGGCTTTTAACGCCTGGTTCTTATCAGCACCCAAGTTGATCTGGGCAACATACACATACCCATAGGTATAAGCCATCATGCCCAGGTCCTTCTTCTTGGTCCGTTTCCCAGAGGCTGCGAATTGGGCAACCGCTGCTTCCGGCGTGGATTTAGAGGATTGTCCACCAGTATTGGAGTACACTTCGGTATCAAAGACCATCACGTTGACATCATCACCAGAAGCCAGGACGTGATCCAATCCGCCGTAACCGATATCGTAGGACCAGCCATCGCCGCCGAAGATCCACTGAGACCGTTTGACAAAGAACTGTTTTTCATCATACAGTTTTTCCAACTCTGGCTTGCCATCTTTTTCAGCCAACAACAAGGCTTCTAGTTTTTCAGCCCGTTCCCGGGATCCTTCGCCTTCGTCCTTGTTGGCAATCCAGTCTTCCATAGCAGCTTTCAGTGCATCGCTGGAAACAGCTTCTGCCGCTTTCATTTCATCCACCAGGCGATCCCGTACAGCTTTCACGCCCAGGAACATACCCAGACCATACTCTGCGTTATCTTCGAACAAAGAGTTAGCCCAAGCAGGTCCATGTCCTTTATGGTTGGTGGTATACGCCATAGACGGCGCAGCCGCCGGCCAAATGGAAGAGCACCCGGTAGCATTGGCGATCATCATGCGATCACCAAACAGCTGGGTAACCAGTTTGGCATACGGGGTTTCGCCGCAGCCTGCGCAAGCACCGGAGAATTCCAGCAGTGGCTGTTCAAACTGAGAGCCTTTGATGGTGCTGGTCTTCATCGGATTCTGTTTCGGAGCGACTTCTTTCACTAGATAATCCCAAGTAGACGCTTTGCCTTCCTGGGTAGCAAACGGTTTCATGCTGAGGGCTTTGTTGCCTTTCATACCAGGACAGGTATCTACACAGTTGGAGCAGCCTTGGCAATCCATCGGGCTGATACCAATATGGAAGAACAAGCCTTTGGCACCCAGTGCCGGTTTAGCCTGGAATCCTTCCGGAGCCTTCTTCACTTCTTCTTCTGTCAATAGGAACGGACGAATGGAGGCATGAGGACAAATCAGGGAGCACTGGTTGCACTGGATGCAGTTATCAATATTCCATTCTGGAACATTAATCGCAATGCCGCGTTTTTCATAGGCCGCAGTCCCGGCAGGGAACGTACCATCTGCTTGTCCCATCAGGGTGCTTACCGGCAATGTATCCCCTTCTTGCTGGTTCATCGGAATCAGGATATTGTCGATAAAGGCATTGCCCGTCTTCTTGTACAGGTCTTCCTCCTTGCAATCAGCCCAAGCAGCAGGTACATCAATCTTTTGTACGGCATTGATGCCCTGATCTACGGCTGCATTGTTCATGTCCACTACCTTCTGGCCTTTCTTGCCATAAGAAGTTACAATGGAGTCTTTCAGGTACTTCACCGCATCATCCACAGGAATAACGCCGGTCAGTTTGAAGAAAGCGGCCTGCATGATCATATTGATACGACCACCCAGCCCAATTTCAGAAGCAATCTTCACCGCATCAATGGTATAGAAATTGATGTTATTAACCGCTAGGTAGCGTTTCAATTGTCCCGGTAGTTCTTTTTCCAGTTCTTCTGCGTTCCATGCACAGTTTAGCAGGAAGGTACCGCCTTTTTTCAGGCCGTTAGCCACATTGTAACGGTGTACATAAGAAGGATTGTGGACTGCTACATAGTCAGCAAAGTTGATCAAAAACGGCATATGAATTGGGGTAGGTCCGAAGCGCAGGTGGGACACTGTAATACCGCCGGACTTCTTGGAATCGTAAGCGAAGTAGCCTTGTGCATACAGATCAGTCTTATCGCCGATGATCTTAATAGCACTCTTGTTGGCACCTACGGTACCATCAGAACCTAATCCCCAGAACTTGCAGGAAATCGTCCCTTTCGGGGTAATATCCAGCGTCTTTTCTTTCGGCAGGGACAGGTTGGTCACATCATCCACAATACCAACAGTGAAGTGATCTTTCGGCTGGGCCGCTTTCAGGTTGTCAAAGACGGCCATCACATCGCCAGGATAGAATTCCTTGGATCCCAGGCCATACCGACCACCTACAATCAGAGGCCGTTCTGCTTTTTCATAATAGAGATCACGCACATCCAGATACAGAGGCTCGCCATTGGAAGCAGCTTCCTTGGTCCGATCCAGTACCGCAATTTTCTTGACGGTCTTAGGGATCGCCGCAAAGAAATGCTTGGCAGAGAACGGACGATACAGATGTACCGTCAGAACGCCGACTTTTTCGCCCTGGGCATTCAGGAGCTTAGCCACTTCTTCACAGGTCTGAGCACCGCTACCCATAACGACAATAACATTTTCTGCATCGGGAGCGCCAGTGTAATTAAACAAATGATATTCACGGCCAGTGAGTTTGCTAATCTGGCCCATGTAGTCTTCTACAATATCAGGCAGAGCCATGTAATATTTGTTCACGGCTTCCCGGGTTTGGAAGTACACATCCGGATTTTGGTTGGTCCCACGGGTCACAGGATGATCTGGGTTCAACGCATGATCACGGAATTTTTTCAATTCATCGTAGTCTACCAGCTTAGCCAGGTCATCGTAATCCAGCAGTTCCACTTTTTGGATTTCGTGGGAAGTCCGGAACCCATCAAAGAAGTTCACAAAAGGTACGTGTCCTTTAATAGCGGATAAATGGGCTACAGCGGTAAGATCCATAACTTCCTGCACACCGCTTTCTGCCAGCATAGCAAAACCGGTCTGCCGGCAAGCCATTACATCCTGGTGGTCACCAAAAATGCTCAAGCTGCTGGTTGCTAGTGCACGAGCGGCTACGTTAAACACACCTGGCAAGAGTTCGCCAGCGATCTTGTACATGTTCGGGATCATCAGCAGTAATCCCTGAGATGCTGTGTAAGTAGTGGTCAAGGCACCAGAAGCCAAGCTGCCGTGTACTGCACCGGAAGCACCAGCTTCGGACTGCATTTCCATGATCTGAACCGGGCGCCCGAAAATGTTCTTCTTGCCATGAGAAGCCCAGTCATCGCTGACTTCTGCCATAGGAGAAGACGGCGTAATCGGGTAAATTGCCGCAACTTCCGTGAACGCATAAGAAGTATACGCGGCGGCGGTGTTGCCATCCATAGTCTTCATTTTTTTCATTACAAAGCCCCTCTTTCTAAGAGATACTGACTACGATAATTAAGACTTCCATAGTCCCCCTAGTCGCCTATCATTATATACCAAAGTAAACAAAAGCTCAAATAAATTTTTGGTTTTTTGACTGCAATTTATGTATGAATTGTCAAACAAAAGATAGGGAAAACAAACTGTTGCTGGGAGGAATACGTATTGCAACCAGTGCCTTCGTCTGGTACAATAAAGGCAACACTAGGGGCGCTATCGCTGAGAGACCTACGGTCGACCCTTTGAACCTGACACGGATAATACCGGCGAAGGAAAGTGGATATCCATACTCTATGTAAAGGACGGGGCCGCTTTCTCAGGAAAGCGGCCCTTCTTGCATGGAGGAGGAAAGACAAATGCAAACTCAAAGACAAGCGGCGTTAGCAGGAATCATCACAGACGCTATGAAACAGGTAGCAGAACAGGAACACGTAACCCCTGAATGGATCCGGGAAGGTTTGGCAAAGGGAACCATCTGTATCCCTGCGAACATCAATCATAAGGGATTGATCCCTCGTGGCGTGGGCGAAGGACTTTCCACCAAGGTCAATGCCAACATCGGAACCAGCTCTGCCTACCCTGATCCGGAACCTGAGCTGAAAAAATTAGATGCAGCCATTCGTGCGGGGGCAGATGCCGTAATGGATCTATCCACGGGAAATAATATTGACGCCAGTCGCCGGGCCACCATCGCCCACTCCCCCATTATGGTCGGCACCGTACCGATTTACCAGGCAACTGTGCAGGCCATAAAAGCCCATGGCAAGGTTACGGAAATGGACAAAGATGATATTCTGGCGGTCGTGGAGAAGCAGGCCAAAGACGGTGCGGATTTTATGACCATGCACTGCGGCATCACCCAGCAATGTCTTCACAATCTTTTGGCGGAAGGCCGCGTGATGGATATTGTCAGCCGGGGTGGTTCGTTCCTCAGCGGATGGATGCTTCATAATAAAAAAGAAAATCCTTTTTATGAATTTTATGATGAAATCTGCGATATCTGTGCCAAGTACGATGTGACCATCAGCCTGGGAGATGGATGCCGTCCCGGCTGCCTGGCTGACGCCACGGATCGCACGCAGATTCAAGAACTGATTAACCTAGGAGAATTGACCCAACGGGCCTGGGATAAAGGCGTACAGGTCATGGTAGAAGGGCCGGGCCATGTACCCTATAATCAAATCGCGACAAACATGCAGCTAGAAAAACGGATTTGTCATGGTGCCCCCTTCTATGTACTGGGCCCTCTTGTCACCGATATTGCTCCGGGCTACGATCATATCACCTCCGCTATTGGCGGGACACTGGCTGCTGTAAGCGGAGCCAATTTTCTGTGCTATGTAACGCCAGCAGAACATTTAGGGCTGCCAGATATCCAGGACGTAAAAGAAGGTGTTGTGGCGGCACGCATTGCCGCTCATGCTGCAGACGTAGCCAAAGGATTGCCTGCTGCGATAGCACAAGATCTTGCCATGGCGAAAGCGCGCCGTGCCCTGGATTGGGCCAAGCAGCTGGAACTTGCCATTGATCCAGAAAAAGCAAAAGCATTCCGTTCTGCCAAAAATAAGAGTACGGATGAATACTGTTCCATGTGCGGGGACTACTGTGCCGTCCGTATCATGAACAACTACATGGATGAAGTCAAAAGAAGCAGAGAGAACCAGTAAGTTTTAGATAACAAAAAAGAAGGTTCTTTGTCAAATGTTGGGGAGGACCCCAAATTCATCCTTTTCTGGTGGAC
>DXYB01000038.1 GCA_019416065.1 Acidaminococcus sp.
AAGTGGCTCAAAAATTCATCAGCGAGTGGTTCACTTTTTCATTGACATTCACAGGTAAACGTCCACAAGACCCCAACATTTATTATAGAACCAATCTTCTTTGTTTTTTGCAAGTTATCTCTTTTTATGTACATTTGAAATAATTTGCAGCATATCTTAAAACCCGCATGAATCCTTGATGTATCTCTTGTTTATAAGTATTTTCTTATGTGTTTTATTTCAGAACTTATATTAGTTTTTCCCATTTGACTATGATAGTATCTAGATAAAGGTGAATGCACTTTTATTTCAGATTCCGAAACGGATTTTCGGAAAAAAACATTAAAGGAGGAAACATCATGTTATTGGGCATTGTTGGTTTCGCGATGGTTATTCTCATCGTAGCTGCCTTGATCCGCGGCAAATCCAATCCGGTCCCTCTGTTTGTTCTGGTTCCGGTAGTGGCTGCCCTGATTTGCGGCTTTGGCCCCAGCCAGATTTTCAAATTCGTAACGGCAGGGGTTGCCAAGACCTGGTCCACCGCCGTATTATTTATCTTCTCCATCGTTTACTTCTCCATGATGGGGGATATGGGGTTGTTTGATCCCATGGTAAACTGGCTGGTGAAAAAAGCCGGTACCAACATTATGATGGTGACGATCGCCACGGCTTGCATTGCGGTGATTTCCCATCTGGATGGGGCGCTGGCTTCCACCCTTTTGATTACCATTCCGGCCATGCTGCCGATTTATAAGAAGTTGCACATGCGCCCGGTGGTGCTGGTGTGCATTATTGGTGCGGCCATGAGTATTATGAACTTGTTGCCTTGGGGCGGCCCAGTAGCTCGTACCGGCGTAGTCCTGAACGCTGATGTTAACGCACTGTGGCAACGGCTTATTCCACTGCAGGGCGTAGGGCTCGTGATCTTGATGATTTTCGCCGGCTACATGGGGCTCATGGAAAAACGCCGGGGCGCTGGCCTAAATCCAACTGGGGAAGCTGCACATTTAAGCAGTGATGAAGAGGAAGAATCCCAGGACGATACCTTGTCCAGCGACGATGCGGAATTTATGAAACGGCCAAAAATGATTTGGTTTAACGGCATTTTAACCCTGTTCGTGATTGGTCTCTTGTGCTTTACCAAGATTCCTCTGTACGGCGCTTTCATGTTCGGGTTGGCTATTGCCTTGGTGGTGAACTTCCATTCTGCCAAAGACCAGGCTCGTGCCATTAAAATGCACGCTGCTACCGCACTGACCATGCCGATGATTCTGCTGGCATCCGGTGTTTTCCTGGGCGTACTGGACAAATCCGGAATGATGAAAGCCATGGCGACCATGCTGATTAACATTGTTCCTACGGCGCTAGGGCCCCATCTGCAGGATGTGTTTGGTTTCTTTGCCGTACCGATCGGCATGATGCTGGGCACTGACTCCTACTTCTTCGGACTGATGCCGCTAGCCATCAAAGTGGGAGAACAGTTCGGCGTAGATCCCCACAATATGGCCATGGCCATGTTGATTGGCAAAAACTACGGCGTTATGGTAACGCCCCATGCCGCCACCACCTTCCTGGCCTGCGGCTTGGCAGGAATCTCCATCAAAGAGCTGCTGAAATTCTGTACCCCGCGGTTGTGGGTACTATCTTGGTTCTCCCTCCTAGGCGGTCTGATGCTGGGACTGTTCCATCTGTAAAACATCCTGACAATTCCATACTTGCAATAGCAAACATACAAAGACTGGTATGCTGGGCGCAATTACAAAAGCTCTGGTATACCAGTTTTTCTTTGCAAAAAGAATTTTTCGTAAGATCAATCTCCACCGGACTCTTATAACGTGTAGAGAATTTTACCAGGAGGTGCCTATGCTACAAGAAGACACGATCACGCACACTATCGTTATGACATTCCAAGATGCCAAAGGTTCCGTCCGTTCCCTCAAAGTCCCCGGAGCACGCCCCAACATTACTGCAAGAGAAGTCCGCCAGGTCATGGAAACCATTGTCCGGATTGGTCGCTGTCTTTCTCATAAAGGACGCCCTCTGGTAAAAATCATCCATGCTACCTTGGTAATTATACGTTGGATTTTTGTAGCACCAAAAAAATCCTCTGCTGAGCAATCCACAGTAGAGACTGCCAGAGCAGAGGATACAAAAAGCATGATGAAATGGTCCCGGTTACATACGCTCCGGTCGCTATTTCGTTACCAGCTGGCTGAGATCGGCCACCTGATTGACCCGTACCTTGACCGCGTGAAGCAAGGCCAGGCGGTTATGCTTTACTGCTTCATCCTGATCCATCACCATCACGGCAGAAAAGAATGCGTTCACAGGCGCTGCCAGGGCATCATTCTGTAGCAAAATGGCTGCATAGGACTCTTTTTCCGCTTCGCCCAGGCGTAGCAAGGTTTCATACAGAGCTTTTTCTTCCGGCGCTTTAAATAGGGCAGGATTTACGGAACCTGTGACTTCGTTATTTTTGGTGATATTCACCACACGAGTGAAGGCTTGCAGGCTGTCATCAGCGTGGGGCGTTTCCAGATACTTTGTCAACGCTGCCGCACGGGCAAAGATGCTGGCCAGGTCATCCAGTCCGGGAGCCGCCAATACGGCATCTACGATGTCATACCGCACGCCTTGCTCCAGCAGCATATTTTTGGCCCTTTGGGCGAAGAAATTCACCACTTCTTCAATGAGTTTCCCGGCGTTTTGTACGTCTACCGGCAAATTCTTCAGGGTTTCCTGCAGCGTTTTACGCAAGGGGAAGTGCAGCTTGGCACCAGCTACGATATTGAGGATCCCCAGGGCTTGCCGGCGCAGGGCATAGGGATCCTGGGACCCGGTAGGAGCCTGTCCACGGCTAAAGGTAGCTACAATATTATCCAATTTGTCCGCAATGGCCAGAATACTCCCTGCTGGGGACTTTGGCAGTGTGTCCCCTGCAAACCGAGGCAGATACTGCTCTCCAGTGGCATCGGCTACTACGGCTCCTTCTCCATCCAGCAACGCGTATTCCCGTCCCATGGTCCCCTGGAGTTCGGTGAATTCTGTCACCATCCCCGTGACCAGATCCGCCTTGGATAAAAGTGCCGCCCGCTCTAGGTCCTTGGCATCGCTAGTGCAGCCGGTTTCTTGCTCCAGCACATGGCACAATTTCTGCAACCGTTCGGTTTTATCGTACATGGTTCCCAGCCCATGCTGGAAGGCCACATCATGAAGGGCATCCCGATGCTGGGCCAAGGATTTTTTCCGGTCATTATCAAAGAAAAACACTGCGTCATCCAACCGTGCCCGCAATACCCGTTCGTTGCCATGGGTCACGATATCCAGGTGCTCGCTTCCCCCATTGCGGACGGTGATAAATTTAGGCATTAGCTTTCCTTTTGCATCAAACAAAGGGAAGTAGCGCTGATGATCCCGCATGGGGGTGATAATGGCACAATCCGGGAGCCGTAAATACTTCTCATCAATGTGTCCGCACAGGGCTGTGGGGTATTCCACCAGGAAGGTTACTTCTTCCAAAAGATCGGGGGAAATGGCAGCGTGGCCCCCTTCTTTTACGGCCAGTGCTTCAATCTGCTTGCGGATCATATCCCGGCGTTTTTCCACGTCCACAATCACGAAATTGTCTTCCATAATTTTTTCGTAAAAGGCCGCGGTATCGATAGAGATCAGATGATTGCTAAGAAAGCGATGCCCCCTGGCTTCCCGCCCACTTTTTACGCCGTTTGCTTCTACTGGGATCACTTTTTCATCCAAAAGTGCCACCATCCAGCGGAACGGCCGCACAAAGCCAAAATCGTACCCTGCCCAGCGCATGGTCTTGGGGAATGGCAGAGAATGCAGCACATCGTCCAAAATCCCGGGCAATAGGTCCGCCGTAGGTTTTCCTTCCAGATGCTTGATGGCATACACATAGCCGTCTTTTTGCTGCAACGCATTGACATCTACCTGTTGCCCTCTGGCAAAACCCTGGGCGGCTTTGGTGGGCTTTCCATCGGGGGTAAAAGCAATCGTAAGGCTGGGTCCCTTGCTTTCCGTGGTATCGTCGTCCTGTTTTGCGGCAACTCCTGTAGCTAAAAAAGCCATGCGCCGAGGGGTTCCATACACTTTGATGGAGTCATAGGGGATGCGGGCTTCCTTCAATTTTTTCCCCGCCAGTGCCTCATAATCCTTCAGAATACCGTCCATATATTGGGCAGGCATTTCTTCTGTTCCGATTTCAAATAGTAGATTTGCCATGATTAGTTTCCTCTCTTCAGCATAGGAAAGCCCAGTTTTTCCCGTTGTTCCACATAGGCAGCCGCACAAAGCCGGGCCAAGCTGCGCACCCGAGAAATGTAATTGGTCCGTTCGCTGACACTGATTGCACCCCGGGCATCCAACAGGTTAAAGGTGTGGGAGCATTTCAGCACATAGTCATAAGCCGGCCGGATATTCCCTGTGAGAATAACCCGTTTGGCCTCCTTTTCGTATTTGTCGAAAAGATCAAACAGCAGGTCAATATCTGCAATATCAAAACTGTAACGGGACTGCTCCACCTCGTTGGTATGGAATACATCGCCGTAGGTGACGTCCCCCACCCATTGCAGGTCGTAGACGTTTTCCACGCCCTGGATATACATGGCCAGCCGTTCCAGACCATACGTAATTTCTACGGCCACCGGTTTAATATCAATGGATCCCACCTGTTGGAAATAGGTAAACTGGGTAATTTCCATCCCATCCAGCCAGACTTCCCAGCCCATGCCCCAGGCGCCCAGTGTAGGGGATTCCCAGTTATCTTCCACAAAACGGATATCGTGTTCTTCCGGATGAATTCCCAGTTCCCGCAAGCTTTCCAGGTACAATTCCTGGATATTGTTAGGGCTGGGTTGCATAATTACCTGAAACTGGTGATGCTGGTAAAGACGGTTTGGGTTATCCCCGTAGCGGCCGTCAGCAGGACGACGAGACGGCTCCACATAGCATACGTTCCAGGGTTCCGGCCCCAGTACCCGCAAAAAAGTAGACGGATTCATGGTCCCGGCTCCTTTTTCCACATCGTATGGCTGTGCCATGATGCAACCAAGGCCGGCCCAATACTTTTGCAGATTCAAAATGATGGTTTGAAAATCCATATGCGTTCCTCCTAAACAAAAAACTCCCGTCTCTGCAATGTAGACAGGATCGCTACATTACAGGGACGGGAGATCTCTTCCGCGGTTCCACCCTGTTTGCCGCCTCTGCGGCCACTCTTGTAAAACACGGGCTCCGGGCTGCCAACCCCCTCATTGCCTATACAGAGGACTATAGCAAATCAAAAGTCAGTTGTCAAGGGGAAAAAAGAAGGGTTCACGCTTTGCAAAAGGCCCATCTCTTTTTGGATTTGATCCAGCGTAATCTCCTCCATGGAGGTCCTCATGGCTTGTTCCACGTGGTAAAAGGGCTCTTTAAGGGCTTGCTGGATATAGCGTCCCACCGGACAGGCCTGACTGGAATGGGTATGTACTGGAAAAAGAGGCTCCTGTGATTCTGGTTCTACGGCCTGGTACACATCATAGAGACTGATCTTGGCAAGAGGACGGTGCAAATGATTTCCTAGGCGTCCCTGCCCGCCGGTTAAAAGACCTGCTTTTGCCAATTGACTCATAAGCCGCCGAATATCGACCGGATGAAATCCCGTACTTGTGGCCAAAAAGCGGCTAGTTACTGGTTGCTTGCCTTGAAAAGCGTCCACACACAATAAAATGTGGATGGCTACCGGCAAATGGTAGGATCGGTGCATACTTTGCTGTCTCCTTTGCTGGATGTACTGTTAGCTGAAAAAGCGAATGGGTACGCGGCCGCCGCCCGGCGCCACATAATACAGATTGCCCATGCGCAGCCGGCCATCCACCAGTTCAAATTGGGGGGCTACAATATCTCCGCCCGTAGATTTGATTTCCACATCGCTAAAAGTCAGTTTCTTAAACTGATTGGAAAATGTTCC
Organism: Acidaminococcus sp.; assembly: GCA_019416065.1. Lineage (GTDB taxonomy): Bacteria > Bacillota > Negativicutes > Acidaminococcales > Acidaminococcaceae > Acidaminococcus. The sequence continues at coordinate 5,948 of DXYB01000038.1, forward strand.
CCGGATGGAATCAAACTTGATCACGGCATAAATGCCTTTGCCCGAATAGAACGATCCATAGGTCAGCGTGGAACGATTATCCCCGTCACAAATCATTTTTAGATCCAGCTGCACCAGCGTGCGGAAATACGGCACGTTGGTAGCATCCTCACTGTGCAGGTCGTGCCCCATAACACTCACATGATAGGCCTTGGTATCCAGGTTAAATCCCCCTTGGGCATCGCAGGTTCCCTCAAAGATTTTAGCGGTAACATTTTGAGCCGCAATATACCCATCCGCGTATTTAAAGCTACCTTTTACATTGGTAAATTTTAGTCCAGGCAGAGTCAGCGTAGGCATATACAGTTCCCCGAGTATCACCGGGTCTGGCAGATTCCCGGTCACCGTAGCACTGGCCGTGACTTTTTCGTACAATTCCAGACCGGTCCCCAGCGAAGAAGGATTCAGTTCCCGGATTCCCAATTGGAGATTATTGGTGGAGACTTTGGGTTTTAGATCAATGTTGCCCTGGATATCCACGCCTCCGCCTTCCAACGTCCCGCCCAGCTGCCCCGTAGAAAAATCTATGTCCAGTTTGTCCCGGCTGTTGTAGTGGAGTACAGCATTCACGTCCTCAAAGGTATGCAGCCGTTGTTTATAGTGGGCTTTGAGCTTGCAATGGTCCAGTTTCACAATGGCGTTCACATTTTTTAACTTGATATCAAAGTCCTTCTTATTTTTGTCTTTCCTAAAGCCAGGTTCTGGTAATTCTGCGGCTTTAATGCCCCGGACGTGCATATTTTCCGTAAATGTCAGTTCAATATCCGCCTGGTGCAATTCCAGATTTTCCAGTGTGGACGTAGAAATCCGCCGAAATACAATATCCAACGGGCGCACCTGAAAAGAACCCTCGGGCACAAAGACCCGATTGCCGTCATGACTTCCCTTCCATTCTAGCGCTTCAAACCGGACATGGCCAAAAGGTGTCGCTGTAAGCCGCCCCACCGTAATGGTACCATCAAAATAATTCTGATGGGCCATGGTGCGATTAAATATCTGGGCTGCGTGGATGCTGGCAATATACGCCAGCCAAAATACCAACAACCCCCCCGCCAAAAATGCCAGCAGTACAATTTTGATATTCCGTCTCCGGTTCCTCTGCCAGCCTTTCCAGAATCGTAATTTCATGATTTTAGCGCAGGGAGGCAACAGCCTCTTTCATATCGGTGGCACCAAACACATAGGAACCCGCTACCAGAACATCCGCCCCGGCCTTTTTGCAGGCTTTGGCAGTCTCCGGGTTAATCCCCCCGTCCACCTCTATGAGTACTTTGTACCCACCGGCATCGATTTGCTGTCGCAGCCGGCGGATTTTATCCGGTATGGTAGGAATAAATTTCTGTCCGCCAAATCCCGGGTTCACACTCATCACTAGGACCATATCTACATACGGCAGGATTTCTTCCACGCTGCCAAGCGGGGTAGCTGGATTGATGGCAACGCCGGCTTGCAGATTGCTGTTTTTAATCCGCTGGACGCAGCGGTGCAAATGCTTTGTAGCTTCTGCATGAATGCAGAGCAAATTGGCGCCTGCCGCTGCAAAGGCATCCACATAGGTTTCCGGGTGCTCTACCATTAAGTGGCAGTCAAAAAACAGCTCAGAACGTTCCCGCAGGCACTTTACCACCGGAGCCCCAAAGGTGAGATTGGGTACAAAATTTCCATCCATCACATCAATGTGTGCCCAGTCGGCACCGGCATCTTTTATACGAGCTAGTTCCACTCCCAGGCGGGAAAAATCCGCAGACAAAATTGATGGTGCAATAAGCAGCATAGAATCAACCTCTTTTCTTTGCCTCCGCCAATTCCTGACGGATCATACAATAGGACGTATAGCGGCTACGGGCAATTTCCCCTGCATCCACCGCTTTTTTGACTTCACACCCCGGCTCATGGGTGTGGCTGCAGCCGGTAAAACGACATTGCCCTGCCCGGGCTTTGATTTCTCGAAAGCCGTCCTCTGCCCGGGCTACGGAAAGTTCCGCCAGATTAATATTTCCAAAACCCGGCGTATCCACTAAAAATCCTCCGGCAAAAGGCAGCAGTTGGGCAAACCGGGTAGTATGACGTCCCCGCCCTATCTTATCACTCACCTGGCCGGTTCTAAGTGCAAGGCTTGGATCCAAATGATTCAGCAGGGTAGATTTTCCCACGCCGCTGGGTCCACCAAAGACCACGGTATGCTTTTGGATGAAACGACGCAGCGGCTCCAGCCCTTCTCCCTCACGGGCCCAGGTAACAAAGACCTGGTACCCCAGCGGTTCATACACCTCTTTAACATGCTCCACCAATCCAACCGGTGCCATGTCGCTTTTATTGAGGATCAACGCTGCTGGAATGTGTGCTGCTTCTGCCAGTGCTAACAGTTTATCCATCAAAAGGGGATTGGGATCAGGATTTTGGCAGGCAAAAACAGCCATGAGGCCGTCCACATTGGCCACAAGGGGGCGCTGCAGCAGATTTTTCCGGGGCAGCGTGCGGACAATCATCCCTTCGGAAGCCCCCGTTTCCACTTCCACCCAATCCCCTGTTGCTAGGAGAAACCGCCGTTGTTTCATCTTTCCTTTGACCTTGCAAGTATGGGTAGTGCCCGCCGCATCCAGCACGTAATAGTATCCGTTATAAGTTTTCAGGACGCGTCCTGTCAGCGTACTCAAAAGGTTTTATCCTCCGCCAATTCCCCATTGACATAGATTTTGATGTTGCCGCCAGGGGCTATATCCACTTCCTGAGTCATCCGGGTGCCAGGAGAAACGGACCCAGAATACACCGTCCAGGAATTGCCAGCACTTTGGGCTACAATCCGCACATCTTTTGCCGCCCCGCTGCCAGGGACGGTATAGGCAATGGTACGTGTTATGGCTCCGGAAGCACCGCCTGCGTCCACTTTTTTATCTTCCTGTTTCTTCCCGGAAGAAACCACTAACGTCACAGCAGAGCCTTTTGCCACCACCTTACCGGCACCAGGATCAAAGGACAGTACCGTGTCTTTATCTTTGTCGCTGTCTTTGGTTTCAATCCGTCCCAATACCAGCCCCATATCTCCCAGTTTACTTTGGGCGTCGGACAAGGATAATCCTTCCAAAGAGGGCACCACGGTCTGGCTGCCGCTGATATTCATCACCAAATCCACTTTGCTGCCCTCGCCAGCTTTACTCTTAGGGGATAGGCTTTGTGCAATCACCGTATCCTGGGGCGCGCCGGCTTCGTATTTGACGGTTACCGTTCCCACCTGCAATTTTGCTGCCGCAAGAAGCTGCGTGGCTTCTGCCAGGGTTTTACCTTTTAGGTCCGGTACTACGCCAGGCTCAGCGCCTTTACTCACCGTCAAATGGATTTTGCGTCCTGCCTTCACTTTGGAACCTGCAGTAGGATCCTGTTTAATGACACTGCCTTGGGCAATGGTAGCACTGTAATCTTCTGACAGGTCAAATCCCAGATTACTTTTCACCAGAATGGCTTCTGCTTCCACCACGGTTTTTCCTGTAACGTCAGGGACTTCTGTATCTCCTGTGGTGTAGCCCATAATTAAGTAAATCACACCGGAGAGCACCACAAGGGCCGCCAGGAAAAAGGCCGCCAGTTTTTTCTTGTTAGTTTGGCCGGCAGCATCCTGCCCAGTTTGACTCATTTTCTGTGTTTTTTTACCATCCTTTTTATCCGGTGCGTCTGAAACCTGCAAAATCCCATCCAGCAAGTCACTTTTTTGGATCACCATGGTCTCATCGCTGACAGGTTTCTTGCCGCCACGATTCCATTCCGGTTCCAATCCGGCATCTGCTAATAAATGCTTTTGCGCCCGCTGCAAATCGTTTAAAAAATCATCGGCCGTAGCATACCGCAACTTGGGATTTTTAGCCAGCGCCTTGGTAATAATATTGTCCAGATAGTAAGGAATCTCCGGATCATAGCGCTTAGCTGACGGCGTGGAAGATTCCAGATGCTGCCTAGCCACTTCCAAGGGCGTATCCCCGCTATAGGGCAACTTCCCTGTCAGCATCTCAAATAAGACTACTCCTAGAGAATATAAGTCAGATTGCGGTGTGACCGGCTGTCCAGCCGCTTGCTCCGGGGAAAGGTAATACACGGACCCGATCACATTTTTGTCCCCGCCGTCACTGGGCTGCCCAAAGGCACGGGCAATGCCAAAATCCGTGATTTTAGCCACGCCCCGGGTATCGATCAGGATGTTCTGGCTTTTTACATCACAGTGCACAATAGCGTGGTCATGGGCCTGTTTCAGTGCCGAGGCGATCCCGATGGCATAGCGCACCGCCGTTTTATAATCCAGGGCGCCATTTTCTTCAATAATTTCTTTCAAGGAACGCCCCACCACATACTCCATCACGATATAATAAATATCATGTTCGCTGCCGCTGTCGTAGATATTAACAATATTAGAATGGTTTAGGCAGGCCGCACTGCAGGCTTCCTGTTGAAAACGCCGCACAAAATCCTTATCCTGGATAAACTGGTCCCGGAGGATTTTAATGCCCACGTCCCGGTGCAGCACCGTGTCATAGCCGTGGAATACTTCGGCCATGCCGCCGCCGCCCACTTTATCAATAATTTCATAGCGGCCATTTAATGTAATACGCTCTCCCATTATGCCGCCTCCAAATCCACAATGATAAAGGAAATATTGTCATCCCCGCCAGCGGTCATGGCGCCGTTCATCAGCCCATCCGCCAGGCGTTCCAGGTTCTGATCCCCCATAATCCGTGCGATCTCCGCTTCAGAGATCATATTGGTAAGACCATCGGAGCAGATCAGCAGCTTTTGGGCCCCGTCCAAAAGGATTTCAAAGGTATCCACCTGGACTTGGGGCCCTACCCCGATCGCCCGGGTAATCATATGTTTCTGCTCCGACTGCTCCGCCTCCAGTGGGGTCATCTGCTTCTGCCGCACCATTTCCGCCACATAACTATGGTCACTGGTCACCTGCCGCAGCCGGTCATCCTGGTACACGTAAATTCTGCTGTCTCCCACGTGGGCCACAAAGGCGCTGTGGGTATCCAGCACATACACTGCCGTTAGTGTGGTACCCATGCCGGTAAAGTTCTCCTTATTACAGGCCAATTCCCAGATTTTTTTATTGATATTTTGGATACTCCGCTCCAAGGCCGGAAGGATCTCTTCCCGGCTAAGACCGGACAAATCCAGCCGTTCCAATTGATGAACGGCCTTATAGCTTGCCACTTCCCCGGCATCGGCGCCCCCCATACCGTCCGCAATGGCATATAAATCGGGCTCCCGCACCAAAATGCTATCTTCATTATTGGGGCGCACCATGCCCCGACTGGTTCTTGCTACGGCAATCATCCTTCCGCCTCCTTTAGCGCCATGGCCCGCAGTTGACCGCAGGCGGCATTAATGTCTTTTCCCATTTCTTTCCGCACGGTCACGTTTAAGTGCCGTTTTTTTAAGATCTGGAAAAAGCGGTCCACAGCCTTATCACTAGGGCGTTGGAATCCTTTTTCCGGTACGGGATTGGCAGGAATTAAATTGATCACGCATTCCCGTCCCGTTAACGCGTCCGCCAGTTTTTCCGCATGTACAGGCTGGTCGTTGATCCCCGCCAGAAGAATATATTCGTACATAACCTGGCGGCCATTGCTTTTTTCATAGGCATCTGCCGCTGCGATGACGTCCTGAAAGGGATACGTTCGATTGATGGGCATGAGACGATTCCGCAAGTCTGCGTCTGCCGCATGCAGGGAAATGGCTAAGTTACTATTGCGTCCCAAGGCTGTCATTTTTTGGATACCGGGCACCACGCCGCACGTGGATATGGTCATATTCCGGTAGCCAATCCCCTGACCCCGGTCGCTGTGCAAAATATCCAGTGCATGCAACACAGGATCCAAATTTAGCATCGGTTCCCCGCTGCCCATGACCACCACACGGCTGACCCGATCCCCTTGTTTCTGCAGCTGGTGCTGGAAAAAATACAGCTGGGCCAGGATTTCTGCAGTGGTCAGGTTCCGCACAAATCCGTGCAGTCCACTGGCACAAAAATCGCACCCCATGGCACACCCGACTTGGGAAGACAAACAAACGCTGTAGCCATAGTCGTGGTGCATCAGTACCGTTTCCACCGTGGCACCGTCCGTCAGTTTAAGGAGCACTTTCCAAGTTAGGTTATCCTGAGAACGGGATTCCCGCAGCACTTTCACAGCAGCCGTAGCAATGGTATAATGTTCTGCCAACAGCTGCCGTGTTTCCTTACCCAAATTACTCATTTGGGCAAAATCCACCGCTGCTTTTTCATACAGCCACCGGAAAACTTGTTCGGCCCGGAACTTTTTTAACCCTAGCGTTAGCAGTTCCTGCTGCAGTTCCGCCAGATCCAGCCCCATAATCTCTTTCATTCTCATTGCTTCCTATTGGCTCACTTTCGCTCAAATAAGGCCATATAAAACCCATTAATCCCATCTCGCTGCGGCAAGATCTGCAGTTCCTCCACCAGCTCTCCCGTTTTGGGATGGGCAAAGGGCACAGCAGAAAATTCCGGGTGCGTTTCCAAAAACCAGCGCCGGACCCGGGTATTTTCATCCTGCTCCAAAGTACAGGTACTGTATAGCAGCCGCCCGCCCACTTTCACATACCGTGCTCCGTTATCCAGAATCTTTTTCTGGAGCGGGGGAAATTGGGACAAGCTGCGTTCTTCTTTCGTCCAACGGGCTTCTGTTCGCCGGTTTAGCACCCCCAGCCCGCTGCAAGGGGCATCTACCAGTACCTTGTCCGCCCACTCTTCCCACTCCGGGTTGTACACCGTCCCGTCGTAGGTCTGGGTGCGGATACATTGAATGCCCAAACGCCGGGCGTTCTCTTCCACTAGTTTCAATTTGTGTTCATATAAATCCAATGCCAGGATTTCTCCTTCATCCTGCATTTTCTGCGCCATATGCGTTGCTTTTCCGCCCGGCGCACTGCATAGGTCCATGACCCGCTCTCCCTTTTGGGGAGACAGGATCGCCGCGTCCAGCATGGAACTTTCATCTTGGATATAAATTCCCCGTCCAAAATGCTGCAACAGGTCATCCAGGGAATTCCAGTGCTGACAAAGCAATCCGTCAGGGGACCAGGGAGATAACGAGGTCTCAATCCCGCGGGCTGCCATAGCCTTTTGCAAAGCATCCCGGCTAGTGCGCAGGGTATTCACCCTAAAGGCAAAAGGCGGCCGGGCGTTGTCAAACTGGCACAATTGTATGGTTTCTTCCAGTCCATAGCGAAATTTCCAGCGCCGTACCAGCCACTCCGGATGACAATACACCAGGGCAATCCGTTCCAATGCATGCTCCGGCCCTTCCGGGAATTTCCACTGGGTTTTGGTGCGGATTAACTGCCGCAGAGCACCGTTGACCAGATTTCCCGCGCCCTGGTGCACCTGTTTTTTCGCCAGCTTTACGCTTTCATTGCACGCTGCCGAATCCGGTATCCTTGTCAGGTGCAGAATCTGGTACGCCCCCATACGCAGAATCACCAAAATACGGGGATCCAATTTTTGCAGAGGACGGTTTACCACTTTGGACAAGAACCAGTCTAATGTACCCATGGTTTTTACCGTTCCATAGACCAGTTCTGTGGTCAGCTTCCGGTCCAGTGGAGAGAGCGCCATACGGCCCAGCCCTTTGGCCAGTGCCAAATTGGCATACGCCCCGTGCAAAAAAATCTGCTCCAGAATAAGAAGCGCTGCTTCCCGGGGATTTTTTATGTTTTCTTTCATCGCCTTCCCCTTTACTGCAAAAATTCCTGTATAGCGGTTTCCACTTTTTCCATATCCACCCGGGTGTTATAGCAGGGCCCGTTAGGCCGTTCATTGAGCACCCCGATTACCGGCAGCGGAAATACATCCTGGATGCCGCTAGTAAGATCTCGTTCACAAGCTACGGCCAAAATGGCTTTGGGACGCACCTTTTTAACAGCTTGCCTTGCCAGCGTACCGCCCGTAGCGATAGCCACATGCACGCCGTACTTTTGGGAAAATGCCAAAAGATCGCCCACGCCGCAGCCTCCGCACTGATGACAATTATGAATATCCCGTGTCACCTTGTACGGGCAGGTATCCAGTTGAATGCAATGGGGCGTAAGCAGCAGCAGCCGGTCCGCCGGGACCTTTACATGCTGCTGTCGCACCAGGTGGTTACTCACTTCAATAAACGAATCCTCAATCTGCCGCTGGGGGATTTTCATCATTTTCCCCAGAAAGAGCACCAAGGGAAATAAAAAGTTGATTACGTGCCAAGCCCAGAAATAAAATAATTTTAAGGTGGGTAATCCTACAATTGCCAGCACGATACCGGCCACACCGGATGCTAGACCTCCTACAAGCAAAAAGGCCACTATCCCCACCACGAGGGGCAGTGACGGATGAAGCTGCGCAAGGCCAGGGATCATGATCTTCCAGATCCCGTAGATTGCTGCCGCAAAAAGTACGACAGCCAGGCTGACTAGCCCGATAAAAAGCCGTTTCTGCGGCCGAAATAGTCCCGTCATCATATTACTGCAGCACGTCGCCTGTTTTGACGTGTTTTCCATTCACAAAAGACTGCGCAGGCATCCGGCGTTTCCCTTCCGGCTGGCATTCCAAAATTTCCAAGATATTTTGCCCGCAAGCTACCTGGAATCCGGTGTTGTCTGCTTTTAAAACGGTGCCAGGCGCTGCTGTGCCTTGCTTTTCCACCACGTGACCTTTCCAGATTTTCAGCCGCGTTCCATCCGGCAGCAGGGTAAAAGAACCCGGCCACGGATCAAAGGCACGGAGCTGATTGTACAAGGCCTCTGCGCCTTTTTTCCAATCCAATTTTTCCATATCCCGGGTAAGCAGCGTGGCATAGGTAGCCTGTTTTGGATCCTGCGGTACAGGTTGCACCGTACCGCTAATCAGTCCAGGAATGGTCTCTAACAAGAGCGCTGCCCCTTTTTCCTTTAATACATCATGGAGTTCTCCCTGTGTCATGGTTTCCCCCACAGGAACCACCACTTTGGACAGCATATCCCCGGTATCCATCCCCGTATCCATTTGCATGATGGTGACACCGGCCTCTTTTTCCCCATGTAGCAGGGCATAATGAATTGGCGCTGCCCCCCGGTATTTAGGCAGTAGAGACGCGTGCACATTAATGCAGCCATATTGGGGCAGCTCCAACAAAGTTTTAGGCAGGAATTGCCCAAATGCTGCCACTACGATGAGCTCCGGAGCCAGTGCTTTCATTGTCTCCTGAAACGCCGGATCCTTGACTTTTTCCGGCTGAAGTACCGGCAACTGTTTGGATAGCGCATAGGTTTTCACGGCGCTCATTTGCAGTTTGTGACCCCGCCCTTTGGGCCGATCCGGCTGGGTCACCACAGCGGCCACCTCATATTGCCCGGATTCCACTAAGGCCTTAAGACTGGCCGCCGCAAATTCCGGAGTTCCCATAAACACGATTTTTTTCATTGCAGTTCCTTTGCTTTCGGTTTAGGCAGCAGGCTGATTGCCTTATCGATAAATAAAATTCCATCCAAGTGGTCACATTCGTGCTGCAAGGCCCGTGCTAAAAGACCTTCAGCCGTCAGCCGATAGTGTTCCCCCCGGCGGTTCTGAAAATGCACCGTGATTTTAGCCGCCCGTTTCACTTCTCCGTTGTAGTCCGGTACACTGAGGCAGCCTTCTTCGTCCACGCTTTCCCCCTCGGGATCCGAGAGAATAGGGTTCACAAATTCTCTTAGCCCGGCGCCATCTCCTGCATCAATCACAATGGCCCGGACACCTAACCCGATTTGGGGGGCCGCCAGGCCGCAACCATCTGCCTTGTACATGGTTTCCCCCATGTCTTTTAGTAATTTCCCCAGTTTTTTCCCAAAATGCGTCACAGGCTTTGCCTTTTCCCGCAGGATCGGCGCCCCCACTTTGACAATCTCATATTCCATGTCTTCTAACTCCTGTACCATTTATGATAAAGCGCTCTTATAAAGTTTCTTTAAAGACAGTAGTCCCTCTTATTTTCCAAACGATTCCTTCAAATTATAGTATTTTTTTTAGGAATCATCAAGCCAGCAGGAAGATTCCCGATGGTATCCCCTATTTTAGTACATAAATTCAGATTTAGCTCCAGACAATACCACACCAACTATAAAAGCCCGCTGCTTTAGCAGAGGGCTTTTGTAGTTGTTACAATTTATGTTTTTGCGCACTCGCCATGCGGTCAGTTACAGAAGCGTTGGTTTTTATTCTATTTCTTTCATGGCCACTACGGCAATATTATGCTCATTGGCTAACTGTAATGCCTTTTCCCGTTCTACGAAAAGGGTATGCCCCGCCTCCATCACAATGCCGGCACAACCTGCGGTAATCATTGACTCCATAGTGGTAACGCCCACACCGGGCACATCAAAGCGATTATCCTGGTTGGGCTTAGCGGTTTTGGCCACAATGGCTTTTTTCCCCAACCTGCCTCCGCGAAGGATGCATTGATCGGTTCCTTCAATGGCTTCTACGGCCATAATGGCTTTATTTTTAACCACCACGGTCTGCCCTATATCCAGCCCGCCGATTTTCTTGGCCATTTGAAAACCATACCGCATGTCTTCCCATTCTTCATCCGTAGGGGCACGTTGGCTCAGCACCCCTTCTTTCGGCATTAAATCAGTCAAAAAAAGCGTCTGGTTCATTACATGGATGCCCATGCTTTCCAATTTGGCGACCAGTGCGTTCATAATGGTATCATCATGGCGGTCTGGCAAGGACATCAGAATTTTCAGTGCCTGCCAATCGGGGAGCAATATACCACCGGAATACAGGATCTCCTTGGTAACCTTCCCTATCATGGTGACTTCGTTGACAGCTTCCTGCTGCAAGGTTTTAAAAATTTTCCCTACTTTACCAATATTGATGCTGTAGAAGGCATCTGCTTCTCCCGGCAGTTCTGCATGCGTCGCGGGAACCATGGCAATGACAACGGTCCGGTACCCCGCTTTTTTGGCACCCCGTACCACATCCACTGGCAAATGTCCTACCCCTGCCAGTACACCTAAAGTTTTCATAGGATTATTCTCGCAGCCCGTGGGTCGATGCCCGGCAGATGCCACGTTCCACCGTACGTAAAAAGCGCATAAAATGTTCTACTTCTTCATAACTGTTGAGTTCCTGTTCCATGGTAGAAATAGCATCCTGCATGGAAAGCCCTCTCTTATAGAGGATTTTATAGGCTTTTTTCAGTTCCCGCCGTACTTCCATCGCAATGCCGGCACGGGCAATGCCGACGCTATTAAGGCCAGCTACAAACGCAGGATTGCCTGCCACCAGCACAAAAGGCGGTACATCCTGGGAAATCCGGCTCATGCCGCCACACATACTGCACCGGCCAATCTTAGTAAATTGGTGCACGGCGGTAAGCCCGCCAATCACCGCCCGGTCTTCTACCACCACGTGCCCAGCAAGAGTTGCCACGTTGCTCATAATCACGTTATTGCCTACAATACAGTTATGCGCCACATGGGTGTAGGCCATCATCAGCACATTATTGCCGATACGGGTTTCATTGCCTTCTCCAACGGCACGATGGACGCTGGCACACTCCCGGATAATCACATGATCGCCGATGACGGTCATGGTGTCTTCTCCCTTATATTTCAGATCTTGGGGAGCTTCTCCGATGCTAGCGCCCTGGAAAAATTCGCAGTTTTTACCAACGCGGGTTCGGCCGGTTACAACCACATGAGGATGGATCACAGTCCCTTCCCCAATCTTGACATGTTCGCCAATCACAGCATAGGGGCCGATTTTTACGTTGGGGCCAATTTCTGCGCCCGGCGCAATGACGGCTGTAGCATGTATCATTGTAGAATCTTCTGTCATGATTTCACTCCACCTTTATTGATTATTTTCCGTAAATTGCAACTCCAAATTGAACAGTAGCAGAAATTAGGCTACCTGTATA
>DXYB01000039.1 GCA_019416065.1 Acidaminococcus sp.
AGAAATTGGGATGCTCTTATTTTTTTATTCAACTTACAAAAATTTTACGCCATGAGTGCAAATAGGGGAATTTTTCTCTTTTTTACTGTATCGATTTTTACAGTCGTTCCGTCCTTTGTCCAATAAAAAAGGATGTACGCTTGGCACATCCTTTATCGTTTCTAATTATCCCAGGATCAGGTATACGATATACACATTGATCATGGTGGCTATGCCGCAGACCAGCGTCCCCATGGTCTGGGCTTTGTACCCATCTTCTACTTCCATGTCTCCGAAATTGGTAACCACCCAAAAATAGGAGTCATTAGCATGGGATACAGTCATAGCACCTGCCCCGATAGCCATGACAGTGATAGCTGCCATAAGAGGCGTTCCCAATCCTAATGTATGCATCAGCGGAGCCATGATGCCTGCCGTGGTGGTAATGGCCACAGTGGAGGATCCTTGTGCGGTTTTTAGAATCGCACTGAGTAGGAAGGGGAAGAAAATTCCCAGGCTGGCCAGCACGCTGGAATTGGTCTTGATAAAGGATACAATATCCGTGGAAGCAATGACTTTACCCAGTACGCCACCAGCTGCTGTAATAAATAGAATCGGCCCCACGACTTTTAAAGTATCTTCTGTGATTTCATAGAATGTCTGCATCTTGTTATCCATGGGGCGGCTCATGAGCAGGATAATTCCCAGGATCACACCCACCGTAATAGCAATAATCGGTGTCCCCAGGAACGTGATCAGTCCAATTTTATGGCCCGCCATAGCAAAGGCACTGGCCAGGGCCATGAGGATAATGGGCACCACAATTGGGGCAAAGCTCATAAACGCACTGGGCAGCTCCCCATAGCTAGCAATCAGTTCCTCATAAGTTTGCATGTTGTCAGCAGATTCTACAGCTTCAGCGCGTTCTTCCTTGGACTGCACTTTTTTGCCAATATAGTTGGCATAGCAATATCCGGCAATCATGGGCAGAATGGAGCAACACACCCCCAGCCCGATCACCAAAATCAGATTGGTTTCCATGCCCAGGCCCTCATAAATGGTATTAGCGGCCGCAATCGGTCCAGGCGTAGGCGGGATCAAGCAGTGGGCAATAAAAAGCCCCATGGACATGGCTACTGCCGTGGCAACAGCACTGCAATGGGTCCGCCGTACCAAGGCTTTCCGGATAGGGTTTAAAATAACGAATCCACTATCGCAGAATACAGGAATGGAAACAATCCATCCCATAATGAGAACCGCCAGGGACGTATTATTCTTTCCCACTAACCGCACCACACTGTCAGCCATTTTTAAAGCTGCACCAGTCTTTTCCAAGAGAGCCCCTACCAAGGCTCCCATAATGATAACAATCCCGATGCTGGTAAATGTCCCAGCAAACCCGGCACTGATAACATCTGCAATCCCCAGCGTTTTCCCCTGTTTCACCAGCGGAATTCCGCCAATCAGGCCAAAAATCACGGAAATCCCTAGAATCGCCAGGAATGGGTGAATCTTAAATTTGGCGATAGCGACAATCATGACAATAATGGCAAGAACAAACACAAAAATCAAAGGTAAGCCTGTCATCATGCATACACCCTTTCTAAGTTAGTAGAAGCAAAACGTGTCGGCAATTTTATCACAGTCCAACGAAAAATCTTACAAAGGTTATTTAATCTGGTTCAGTCTTGCCGCAATCTCACTGGCACTGCCGTCCCCATTCACACACTGGATAATGGGCTGCTGTCCCATCATCACCACGTTGCCGCTGGCATAAGCGTCCGGTGCTTTGGCGTTTTTGTGATACACGGCACAAAGATTGCCCATAACAAAATAGCTCCGTTCCTTACTGCTCATCCCGCCGGCAGCGCTGGGTGTCATAAGCTCTTTGCCATTTACATAAATCACGCCGTCTTTATTGTTTACATGGTTATTGCTCCAGGCATAGAGCTTTTTTACATAATTGTCCCGGCGCTGCATATGGGTGGGGTGGTCACTCCACCGTCCGGTAGAATTGCCGTATTTATCCAAAAAGCGCTGCCACACAGCCGCCGTAGCGCCCGGATTATAATAGGTGTGGGTAATGTAGTCAAAGGACAGGTTATCTGCTTCCCATTCCATCGGTTTGGTCAGGTGCACATTTTGGGTAATCGTATACATTTGGCTGATCAAGCCGCTGAGATTGCCTCCTGTGGCGGCATTGGCCATAATGGCCACCGTCTGGGCATTTAAGGCGCTTTTTACTCCTTTAATGGGATGATCCTTCTGTCCGTGCCCCAGTTCATGCCCCAGGATGACGGCCAATTCATCATCATTGGCCATGGTATTAAAAATCCCGCGGAACACGTTCACATTGTGCCCGATGGTGCAATAGGCATTGGCTTCGTCTTTAGGGCTGATAAAGTATTGGTAGGGCTTTTTATAGACCGTGTTGTCTACGGCATAAATGCCTTTTTCCACATTGGCCATAATCGTATCCAGCCGGTTATTCAGTGCGGGGTTTGTGTCAACTCCTTCTTCTTTTTTCATTTGCTGGAACCAGGCTTGCCGCCCTTTTTCCGTATTATTGTATTGTTTATAATAGTCCATCACCTGATCCCGGTACATGGTTCCTACAATGGCACCGCCCAGCACGCCAGCCAGGATACCGGCATCGGCTTCCGCCTTTGGCAGGGGTATGGCTGCTATGCACAGCCCAAAACTCATGAGACCTGCCATCATTCCGCTGATCCATTGTTTTTTCATAAGTCCCCGCTTCCTTTTTTGTTAACTGTCCTTTTGTTCCGTTTCCGGTTTTTCTACCGTGATGACATCTTTTTTCTGTTCCGAAACGCCGCTGGAGAAAGAATGGGTGGCTTCCTTTGCACCCGTCCATTCCATAGAGTACCCATAGCCTAAGCGAAGTGGATCTGGGCCGTACAGATTGTCCCCCTCCGTCCCTTTGGCAAAAAGCAAATAGAGAAAAAAGAAAAGATTAATGACGGGAATAGACCCTAGCATCCAAACCAAGGGAGAGTGGTTTAAATCCTGCAGTCGCCGGATCGTAAGGGTTACCCCTGCAATCATAGTAAAACCACAAAATAAGAGCATTACAACAAACAGAAGCATTCCCCCAAGAGCAGGAACAATATCCTGCTGCATGCTAAAGGCCATCCCATGCGGCCCACTCATCCCCACAAGGGAAAATCCGAAAAACATGAGACCTAGAATAAAAGCCAGAATATCAATGCCTATACATGCTAAAATACGTTTTACAAAGCGTTTCCGATTGAGCCGCCCGGAGAGCAGATAAAACTGCTCCAAAAAGGTCTCCTGGCGAATTGTTACGCTGCCATTCATACAATCCCTTCCTCCTACTTTTTCTACTATCTGTATTATACAAAGGGAAGATGGTTCCTGCAATACAAATCAGCTAGGGCCATCTGTCAATTTGTATTGCACCGGGACATTCAACCGCCCCGGCACAGGGCTGCCATTTTCGTCACGGGCAGGTGCGTAGGAAGATTGAAAAGCACTGCGGATAGCTGCCTGATCCAGACGGTCATAGCCGGTACTGGACAATAGTCTTGCCCCTGTTACCTTTCCCGCAGCACTCACATCCACTTGCACTAGACAAGAGCCTTCTTCCCCATTTTGCCAGGCACTTAACGGATACTGTTTGCTAAAAGAAAGTACCCTCACATCCTGGCGGCTTGCTGCTTTCATAACAGGCCGCTTTCCATCAGGGTTTTTATGCCCCCCTATAGAGCTTTCTGGCCCTGTTCTAGCATCGGTTCCATGGGAGTTGCTACTTTTTATCTCGTGATCCGGAAAAGCAGGCTGCTTGCTCACAGGTTCTGCCACTGTATCGTCTAGTTCTGGAAGGGATATCTTTCCGGCCTCCATCATCCCTGCAGACGCTTCTTGCGTTTTTCCAGCAATGGATCCAGTAGTACCACCTTTGCCCTGCCCATCGTCCAAAGGGACCAAATCGATTTGTATGTGACGATTGGAGGGGGCTTGTGGAAGTTTTTGCTGTACAACAAAGCCAATGAGAGCCAATATGGCTAGATGCAGGGCAAGGGAAACCTGGATATATTTATTCCATCTGCCCATGCTGTTCTCCCGGATCCACTATGTTCTGCTTGACTTCTTGCAGTGCGTTGCTTAGTGCTTGGATTTTTTTATTCCACTGCTTTTTCTCTTCCACAGTTTCTTCTACGGAAAGGAGAAGATGTTCTCCGTTCCAATCCGATCGCACCCGGCTACCATAGGCTTTGCTAAGAAGAGGAGCCGTCATAACTTCCTGAGAGCGTCCCGTGGCCTGGATTTGCTGCTCGCCCACCAAAATCAGATGGGTGCAATACCGAGCGGCGAGCGCCAAATCATGGCACGCGATGAGTAGTCCTCTCCCGCTTGCCGCAAGTTCACGGCAGAGGGAAAACACCTTTTCTGCCCCTACAAAATCAAGTTCTGCCGTAGGCTCATCCAAAAGCAGAAAATCCGTCCCTTGAAGCAAGGTGCGGGCCAGCAATACCCGCTGCCGTTCGCCGCCAGAAAGCTGATCCATCGTTTGCTGATAGCGTTGTCCCATGCCCAAAATATCCAGGCACGCTTTTGCCAGCCGGTGGTCCTGCGTTGTCTCCTGCCGCTGCCAGGACAAGTAGGGCGTACGCCCCATCAGCACCATTTCTTTCACAGTATAGGGAAACGGAACCATGCGTTCCTGGGACAAATAGGCCACCAGTTTTCCAATCGTCTGGCGGGACAGGGACGGTAATGCACGCCCGTTAATTTTCACCTGTCCCGTCAGCGGCGGCAGAATCCCTGCCAGCGTCCGAAGTAGCGTGCTTTTTCCTGCGCCGTTAGGCCCTACGAGCCCTATACACGCCCCACTGCGAAGAAGTACCGTCACCTGCTCCAGGACAGGATGACCGGGATATCCCACGGTGGCATTTTGTAGTGCAAGTTCCATATCACTGTCCTCGCAAAATCCTTTCTTCCCCCTGGGGGAACAATATTTTTCCATAAGCGGCATTCGCCATCGCCTCAATGCCGTACACCACCATGGGGGAAGCATCATAGACGTACCGATCCGGCAAGGCAACTTGCCGCCGCCCTTGCAAAGAAGCCAAAGCCGGAGTATCTAAAAACTGTTGCACAAACGGATCATACTGGGCTTTTTCCTCCCCGTAGGGCTGGGAAAGAAGGAAAAAATCCGGATTGGCTTTCAGTACTGCTTCCGGTGTCAATAGCGCTCCGTTGCTAAGGCCCGCTGCCGCAATCCCATTAATAAAGCCCGCTTTTTGGGTCAAGACGTCATACAAAGAACCCTTGCCCCCGTAACGACTCATAAGGGAAACCAAAAGGCCCACCGGTTTCGGGGCAGGTTGCTGTTGTAAAACACCCTTAATTTTTTGCAATCGCTCGTCCATTTGGTGAGCCACTGCCTCTCCCGTTTTTTCTTTGCCCACAACTTTTCCCATGAGTTTTACATTATCTTGGATCTGCTGCACCGTCACCGGCCCGTAGCATACTACCACCGGAATCTCCATTTCTTCTACTTTTTGGATCAGGCCCGGATCAGACCACTGGGAAGCCAAAAACACATCCGGGTGGAGACTGGCCACGGTTTCCGGTGTCACCTGCCGCAGTTTAGGCTGCACCGGTTTTGTTTCTGCGGCGATAAAAGAAATGCCCGGCTCATCATCCAGATAATATACTCCAGACAAATACCCAGCAGGGACGACACACAAAAGCGTTTCATCCAGGTGCAGGGAATCGGTGAGAATTTTCTGCGGTGCTTTGGCAAGGGTCACGGTCTTTCCTCGCACGTCCTGTACCGTATACCCGCTGCCTGCCGGTTTTTCTGCCATGTTCCCGCAGCCGGTGAACAGCAGCGAGCACAAAAGAATAAGAATGCGCAGAAGTTTCATGGAATGCTCCTTTGCCATAGTCTGATCTCTTATAAAAAGGAGCCGCTGCATTTGCAACAGCTCCTTTGCTTTTTGTCCGCTCTGCAGGGGCAGGAGACCGTGCAAAGCACGGTGGTGGGGCGCCCAAAGGGAACAACAACGCTACTTTGTTTAGAACGAATACTCCGCTCCCACCATAAACCGCCGTCCCGGCATGGGATAGCTATCCTGCCCATTCACAACGCCGCCTTGTTCCGCATAGGCTGCATTGTTCAGGTTATACACGTTCACAAAGCCGCTCCAGTTTCTGTCAAATTTGTACCGGGTCATGAGATCCATGGTGAGATAGCGCTTTTCTCCGTAGCTTGCACCAGATAGTCCGCTGGCTGCCCGGGCCCGCAGGTTCACATTCCATTTGGTATCATGATACCGTACCCCAAACTGGTAATAATTGGGCGAATAGTTGGTATCACGCACATATCCTGCATCATTTCTGTTATTTTCTACTTTGACATACGTATACGACGCATCCACATCCCACAACTTGTTCAGGTGATGCACCAAGGACAGAGACATACCCCGTTTTTTCTGTCTATCTATATTTTCTGCGTAGTAGTAAGGATACACATTTCTCCAGTTAATGGCATTATGCAAGTTGCTATAAAAAGCAGTTACGGTAGCCTCAGTCTCAGGCGTGATTTTAAAGTTATATCCCAACGTATAGACGTTCCCTGTTTCTGGCTTTAAATCATCCTTGCCTAAGTATCCGTAATAGTAGGTATACCCACCCCAATCATACGATCCCACATTATGGTAATACAGGTCATCAATGGTGGGGGTACGGAATACCTGGTTCCAGGAGAAGTAAGCATTACTATCCTTGCTGAATTTTTTATTCAGTGCCGCACTGCCCGTGGTCCGATTGCCGCTGCGGCTGTGCTTATCGTAGCGGATGCCGGCATTGAGTTTCCACGTAGGGGCAAATTCCCACTGGTCCAACAGGAAAATGGCTTTATTGTTATACCCTTTTCTGCCGCTGTAACTGGTTGCGTTGTCCGCTTTGGCATCCCGGTATTCCAAGCCGGCGGTCAACGTATTGGTATGAGACAAAACAAAGTTCTGCTGTCCTTCCACGCCCCAATCTGTTTCTTCCATCTGGCCCTGGTTGTAGTAGCTGTAGAAATTCCGATATACCTGTACATAGCCACTATTTTGGCTGTTCCGATTCCAATCATACCACAGCCCCACATTATTGGTCTTTTTATCAATGTGGGAGGGTGCAAGATAAGTATACTGGTAGGGATTCCAGCCCTTCATATTGGAATAATCATAGCTGAGCGTTAATCCATCATCTTTGGTAAAATCTTGGGTAAGTTTTAAGGAGACAGCATCTTGCCGATATCCGGATTCTCCCGGCCACTTTTTTGTATCTCCGTGGGTATCCTTCAGTTTAAAGTACGAAGCTTTATTGCGGCTGGCCGCTACCTGCATTCCGGTTTTTCCCGTTTTGCCCCCCACCAGAAGGCCTAAGTCCTGGTTACCCCAGGAACCGTAGCCTATCCGGATTTTTCCAGATGTTTCTTCCGGTGTCTTGGTGATGATGTTGATCACCCCGCCCACGGCATCGGCACCATAGAGGGTGGAAGCCCCGCCTTTGACCACTTCAATCCGCGCAATGCTGTCCACCGGCGGCAAGGTATTGGCATCAAACGTAGCTTTGGCCATGCTTCCCATGCTCTGGTTGAAACGGCGTCCATCTACCAGTACAAGGACCCGTTGCTCCCCATTTAAAATAATATGGGATTCATAGCCTCTGACACCATTTTGCATGACCCGTGCTCCGGGTACATCTTCCAGGGCATCAGTAACAGTGCGGTATCCCCGTTCCTGCAGCTGCTGGCTGGTGATCACCGTTACATCTGCCGGTGTATCCACTTTCTGATTTTTTAACCGGGTGGCTGTGATTACCACTTCTTCCGCCGTGGGGGTCTGGGGTTCCCCAGGGGTAGAAGCAGCATACACAGCCGATGCACTTCCTGCCAAAAGGGCTGTAAGAATACTCACAGCCAGTCTTCTTTCCCAATCTTTCCTCATTACAAAACGACCCTTTCCTGTCAAGATTCGTTCGATCCTCTGCCATTAGTTTACCGTGTATTGCCCAAGAAGGCAATCGGCAAATGGCAAAAGATGCTACGCACACACAGAAAAAGGTAGCTTTACATTTTTACCTTATTAATATTGTACATGTATCAGGTACAATCCCTGAGGTGGAGCCGCCATACCGGCTTGTTTCCGATTTTTGGCGTCCATAACGCGGCGAAAATCTTCCACACTCCACTTTCCCGTTCCCACTTTCACCAGGCAGCCCACCAGATTCCGCACCATACGGTACAAAAAGCCGTCACCGGTAATGGTGAAAGTATACAACGCTCCGTTTTGTTCCCATTTGGCTTCTGTCATAGTCCGCACCGGAGAGGTATCCTGGCTGCCGGCGTTTTTAAAAGAAGAAAAATCATGCTGCCCCAGCAAAAGAGCGGCCGCCGCATTCATAGAGGCCAGATCTGGTTTCTCCCGGATTTCCCATGTGGTATTCCGGCGAATCGGATCTGGCAAGGGAGAATAATACACGATGTACTGATAGGTCTTTGCCACCGCATCAAAGCGGGCATGAAACCCATCCGGCGCATATTCTGCTTCCCGCACTGCAATATCCGGCGGCAAGTGCGGTTCCAGGGCCCTACGGTAATTTTCCGGGGGAATCCGGGAATCCGTACTAAAACTGATGACCTGCCCCAGAGCGTGAACACCTGCATCGGTACGTCCAGCAGCCTTAATGAGAATCTGTTCTTGAAGCACGTCCGTCAATGCTTTTTCCAGGATCTGCTGAATCCCTACGCCATTTTTTTGCCGCTGAAAGCCCTGATAGTGCGTTCCCTCATAGGCCACCACAGCCTTTATCGTATGCCTCATACTGTGCCCCAACGCAAAAAGACCAGTATTGCAAAAAGTGCCAGCATAATGACAGCTGCGACGCCATCTGTTTTATGAAAAAGCAATTCATGCATTCTTGTGCGTCCTTCCCCGCCCCGATAGCAGCGCGCTTCCATGGCAAGAGCCAGTTCATCGGCCCGGCGAAAGGAGGAAATAAACAACGGAATTAAAATCGGCAACATGCTTTTGGCCCGCTTAACAACATTCCCCGTGGAAAAATCAGCTCCCCGGGACTGCTGGGCTTTCATAATCCGGTCCGTTTCTTCTAAAAGGGTGGGAATAAACCGGAGGGCAATCGTCATCATCATGGCCAGTTCGTGCGCCGGCACCCCGATTGTTTTAAAGGGACGCAGCAGCGACTCAATACCGTCAGTGAGTACAATAGGGCTAGTGGTAAAGGTCATGAGCGAAGATACCAACAATAACAGAATGAGTCGCAGGGACATTTTGACCCCCATGATGATACCTTCTTTGGTAATCGAAAAAACTTTCCATTGCCAAAGCACTTCCCCAGGATCCGCAAAAATGTGAATACCCAGCGTTAGGACAATAATGATCCACAGCGGCTTGATGGAGCGCAGCAAAAGTCCCGGCGGCAGTTTGGCCAAGGCGGCGCCTATGACCAAAAAAGCAATTAAAATGCCATAGGACAGGGGAGCATCCGCCAAAAACACCATCACCATGTAGCACAATACCGATAAAATTTTTGTCCGGGGATCCAGGCGATGGATACAAGAAATGCCAGGGTAATACTGTCCCAAGGTAATATCACTTAGCATGGTTCCACCCCTTTGCGCTCTCTATGGCCTGAATCAGTTCTGTTTTTGTCAGGGGCGTTCCCTGAAGAGGAAGGCCTTGTTGCCGCAGCGCATCGGCCAGTTTCAGACTCTCCGGCACATCCACGGAAAGCTGCTGAAGCGTTTCCCGCTGCGTAGTAAAAATTTCCCGGGCCGGCCCGTCAAGCTGCAGCTTTCCTTCCTGCATCACCAGAAGGCGGGTCGCATAGCGGGCCGCTTCTTCCATACTATGGGTAATCAGAAGAATGCCCATTTTCCGTTCCTTGAACAGTCTTTGTATCTGGGCAAAAATATTGTCCCGGCTAACAGGGTCTAGCCCTGCACTGGGTTCATCCAAAATCAGGTAATCCGGTTCCATAGCAATGACCCCGGCAATGGCCACCCGGCGCATTTGACCGCCGGACAATTGAAACGGGGAACGCTGGGCAAACGACGCAAAATCCAGGTCTACAAACGCCATAGCGCTGCGTACCGCTTCGGCTACCTCTGTTTCTGTTTTTCCTTGATTGCGGGGGCCAAAGGCAATATCTTCATAAATTGTTTCCGCAAACAATTGGTGTTCCGGATACTGAAAGACCATCCCCACCCGGTCCCGGGCTTTTTTTGTCTCTGGCGTGCGGTTTGCCAGGTCCACCCCATCCACGAGTACGGAACCGCTCATAGGATGGAGCAAGCCGTTCAAATGTTCCGCCAGCGTGGATTTGCCGCTGCCGGTGTGCCCGATCAGCGCCGCAACTTCCCCCTTTTCCAGCGAAAAGCTCACGTCATCCAGGGCTTTTACGGAAAGGCTCGTATGGGCATTATAGTTATAGGAAATATGGTCTACTTGGATGGACATAATGCCTCACACAGCTCCTTATGGGTTAAAATGGGTGGCAACGTATGGCCTTTTTTTTGCAACGCGTCCGCCACTTCTGCGGCCAAGGGGCATTCCAAGCCTAAGCGGCGCACCTTGTCTACCTGGGTAAAGATATCCTTGGGCGTGCCTTCCATGGCGATTGTACCCTGATCCATCGCAATCACCCGGTCCGCCAGCATGGCTTCTTCCATTTTATGGGTAATGTACACGATGGTAATATGTTTTTCTTTATTTAATTGCAACACCGTGCTAACGATTTCCTTGCGTCCCTGAGGATCCAGCATGGCCGTGGGCTCGTCAAATACAATGCACTTTGGCTCCAGGGCAATCACCCCGGCAATAGCAACCCGCTGCTTTTGCCCGCCGGATAAACGATGGGGTGCGTGTTTGGCATAATCCAACATGCCCACCGTTTCCAAGGCTTTTTTTACCCGGGGATAAATCTCCGGTCCCGGTACCCCGATATTTTCCAGCCCAAAAGCCACATCTTCTTCCACAATGGCTGCTACAATTTGATTGTCCGGGTTCTGAAACACCATACCCACACTCTGGCGCACGGGCCAGAGATTCTCTTCATCCGCCGTGTCCAGTCCATCCACAAGACAATGCCCGCTGCTAGGGGCCAGTAGCCCGTTAAAATGCCGTGCCAGCGTGGATTTACCACTGCCGTTGGTCCCGATAATGGCAACAAATTCCCCGGGAGCAATGGACAGCGAAATGCCCTTAAGGGCTGCTACTTCCTGATTCTCCCCATCCACATAGACGTGGGTCAGGTTCTTTGTTTCTATAATTGGTTCCATAACATCCTCCATGAAACTAAATTATAGCTTTCCCCGCCTACTTCCGTCAAATAAAAATAGCTTTAGGTTAACGGTCATAGTCACAAAGAAGAATAGGTTCTCCAGCATAGTTTATTGCATACGAAAAAGCGGAAGCAGTGCCACTTCCGCTTTCTACAATTTTGTTATTTTTGCAGGGCCGAAAGCCGCTGCAAGATATTTTCGATCTGCGCTTGCTGCTTGGCAATGGTCTGATCTTGTGCGGCAATTTTTTCGTTTTGCGTCGCCACTTGTGTCTCCAGACTGTTTATCTTCGTCTTCTGGTCGGCAATCACCGTGGTAAGAGCCGCTTTAGAGTAGCCAGCATAGGGGCTGCCTTTTCCCAATTTAAAGGTAACACCGACATTAATCAGATTTTCTCCTCCACCCACACTGCCGCCAACGGATACCATGGTTCTGGCATCGGGACGATAAAAGGCACCGATAGCCATGGCGTTGGCGCTGCGATAGTGGCCGTACCCGGCAGCAAAGTCCCACTTATTATGGGGATCAAAGTCCTGGGGATGGAGCGCTGCCAAAGCTGCCGCCCCGGCCCCCACCCGGTCAATGCGAGCATCCATCCGGTTCACATGCTGACTGAGGGTATTTACATTGTCATTAACCGCAATAATGTCATCGGCATTTTGTTTGACCTGTGTATCCAGGGCAGTAATATTTTCGCCTGCGCTGCGAGTGGCTTTGGTATAATTTCCATCTCTCGTGGGATGGGTCTCCGTGTAGACCGTTTTCAATTGGGCCACATTCACTGCATCTGTATCTTCGCTGCCTGCAGCTACCCCAATAATCTGCCGGGTAATGGTTTTCCCCTCTGCGTTCTGCCCGCCGCCAACTGCAATCGCATTGGCAGTAGCGACCCAGGCCTCACTGGTATTTGTGCTGGCCTGATTGGAACTGCTATCGTAACCAGCCTTGCCGCCTTCCCGGTCTGCCACGGCACCGCTGCCCAGCGCCACACTGTCCGCCAGCTTTGCCACCGCATTTTTCCCCATGGCTACCGCATTGGTTCCTGTTTCTTCAACAATTCCGCCGCTTGCCGCCAGCGAATTCATCGCCGTAGCTTGGCTTTCCCAGCCCATAGCCGTCGCATAGTGGGCTGTTGCCTTCGTGTCCAGTCCCATAGCCGTCGCGTACGCACCAGAAGCAATGGTGCTGGCGCCCATGGCTGTGGAGGACTCGCCAAGTGCTTCTGTAGTGCGTCCCAGAGCGGTGGCATAGTTACCGGAAGAGATAGTACCAGCTCCTAATGCCGTGGAAAAATTGCCAGTTGCTTTAGTTATATAGCCAAGGGCCGTAGACACCGTTCCAGAAGCCACTGTCGTGTATCCAAGAGAAACAGAAGAGTGACCACTGGCCTTACTGCCATTACCCAATGCAACAGAGCCCACCCCGGAAGCGATAGTATTGTATCCCAGGGCCGTAGACGTAGAACCTATAGCTTGTGCGCCATACCCAATGGCTGTAGCGCCCTGGGTGGAAGCGACCGTCTTTTCACCCATAGCCGTAGACCCTTCTCCAGATGCCGCAGTGGATACCCCCATTGCGGTAGACCCATACCCGCTGGCTTTGCTGGAAACCCCGGCTGCTACGGAAGCAAACCCTGAAGCTTCCGTCATGTATCCTTTTGCCGTGGAACTTACTCCGGACGCAACGGTACTAAGACCCATAGCGATAGCGTAATTGCCGCTAGCTGTGGTATAGGCCCCCATAGCAACTGCCTGAATCCCCGTCGCATGGGTCGTATTTCCAATGGAAATGGCACCGTCTTTGGTTGCCTGGGCGCTGCTGCCCATGGCAAAGGAATTTACCCCCGAGGCCAGCGTATTATCCCCCATGGCAAAAGAATTGGATCCTTCTGCCTTGGTATTATGTCCTAAGGCCACGGACTGCAACCCACTGGCTACGGTACTATTGCCTGCTGCAAAGGAGTAGTCTCCGGAAGCAGTGGTTCCATCCCCCATGGCGATCGCATAGCTTCCTGTCGCTGTATTAGGGTGTTGCGAATCAATGGCCCTATTAATCACTAGCGAACCAAATTCCGAACTAGCGGGTTCCGTAGCCACTGTAACGGCTTCTACATGTCCCCCCCATATAGACACCGCCCCTAAAGACGCCAAAACACAACTCCCGATTTGTTTCCGCAGCATTTGCATTCTTTGATTCACAATTCACTCTCCTTAGTATGTTACTTTTAGGTTTGGAGTTCCTATTTTAACTGATCCGGACAGAGATTGCATCATTTTCTAGTTGTTTAGGGGAGTTTTGGTTTTATCGCTGTGTATATTAACCATATTGATAACAGTACTCGCATTATAAAAAATTTACTATTTTGAAACGCCTTGCGTATTTCTGGGAAAATTGTATAATATAGTACAAAAACAAAAATTAAGGGGAGGCAAGGAAACAGACAATGGAACAAAAAATGAAAGAACAGGTTGCGCGCATCGTAGGGGCCCGCATCGCCTATTACCGCACAATCCTTAATATGACGCAGAAAGAGTTAGCCACGGCACTGCACATCAGCCCCAGTACCCTTGCCAAAATAGAACAAGGTAAGTATGGAAACAGTCTGTCGTTATACCACTTGCTGGATTTAGCCGAATTGTTTGGCGTTTCGCCCAGTGCCCTGTTTCATTCTAATACCCAGGACCGGGAGCTATTGCACAAATTAGTCCTGCAAACAGAAGAGGAAAAATAACACAGGCTCCCAAAGTATGCAGGCAAACAAATAGCCGCTCAGTGAATAAAAACTGAGCGGCTATTTGTTTGCTCTGCAGCATTACATGGTGCATGCCACAAAGGATATGTTTTTTACAGAATGCCCGGCGGCAGATGAACGCCCACACCAGGACCAATAGGCAGCCCCAGCATGACCCAAACAATCAGCATAAGGATCCATGCAACTTGCAGTACGATGGCAATGGGGATCATGTTGGCAATCAGCGTTCCAATGGCACAATCCGGCATATATTTTTCCTGCGCCACACTGAGGATCATCCAAATGTAGGGGCTCATGGGAGTGAAACAGTTACCCGGCGAATCTCCTAACCGGTACAGCAACTGGGCAAATCCAGGATGATAGCCCATCAGCATAAACATCGGCACAAAAATGGGTGCCAAAATAGCCCACTTGGCGGACCCTGAAGATACGAAGATATTAATCAGTGCGGTCACCAAAATGAACGCAATGAACATGGGCATCCCTGTGAACCCGATGCCCTTCAGGAAATTGGCACCTGAAATCGCCAGCAAGGTTCCCAGCTTAGTCCAGTTAAACAGGCCCTGGAACTGTCCGCAGAAGAAACAGAACACTACATAGGCGCCCATCCCGCTCATTTGTTTCACCATAGCGGCATTCACGTCTTTTATTTTAGTAAATTTACCAACGCTGTAGCCGTATACGATACCAGCGATAGAAAATAGGAAAAATAGCAGCGGAATCAGCCCTTTAAGCATCAAAGAGCCTACCACCGTAACCCCATCTTTAGACAGGATTTGCATCTTAAATCCGACAACTACCAGGGCGATATACAGGAGAACAGCAATGGCACTGCGGTGCATTGATGTTTTTTCTGTGGGAGTAAGGGCAATGATCGCTTCTTTTGCTTCTTCCCCTTCATATTTGCCAAAGCGCGGTTCAATCAGGCGGATAGAAACCCAGCCGATAACCAAAGCACACAGGAAAGTGGACACAAACATAAAGTACCAGTTACAGGTAACATCCACCGCAAAAAGCCCAGCCTTGCCAAGGAACGCATCTAAGGATTGGTTGGTCAGTCCCTGCAGCAGGGAATCCGTACCAGCAACCAGCAGGTTCGCCGTAAACCCGGCTTGGGCACCGGCATAGCCGACCATCATACCTACCACCGGATGTTTTCCTACCCCAATATAGGCCAGGGCCGCCAGAGGCGGAATGACAATCATGGCCGTATCGGAAGCAATATTACCGCAAGTTCCCAAAAAGGCGACCAGATAGGGCACCACATTCGGCGGCACATTCCGCATAGAACCACGTAACATAGCTTCCAAGAGGCCTGCTTCTTCACAGAACCCGATGGCCATGGTCATCGTGATCACAAGTCCTAACGGAGCAAACCCGGTAAAGTTTTTAACCAGGTTGGACAATAGCCAGTTGACGCCTTCCTTGCTGAACAAGTTCTGGGATACCACGGCCTTGTTGGTAGCCGGGTTGATCAGACTGAACCCCGTACTGGTCATAATGGACCCAATAATCGCCACGATAATGAATAATACCACGAACAGTATTGCGGGCGGTGGCAGCTTGTTGCAGACCGTTTCAATCGTATTCAAGAAGCGGTCCACCCAGGTTACCGATTTGGCTTCGTTTTTTGCAGCCATTTTCCTTGTCCTCCTTCTACAAGATAACTTTTATACTACATGCAGCAGGTAAACACTGCAACATAGGCAAAACATGAACGGAAATCGTACTTTTTCTATTATTGTTTTTATCATAGCATGGTGTCTGACAATTGTCCAGTGCTCTTTTTCTGGATGAACTCGTAAAAAATATGTTATACTGTATGCATCCATTGTTTTTCCTGTAAGTATTCTTTGCAAGGATGTGATACAGAGTATGAAAGAAGTGTTACTGCAGATTTTGCCGGATATGAAACTGTGGAAACTCCATGCAGCAAAAGAGTATGTAGTCTTTGTACTTTTACTCTTATCCGGTGCTGCCATCTTCTATATTTGGGTAGCAAGGCTCAAAAGAGCCCGCACACCGGCTGGTGCCCGCAAAAGGATTGTCCGCGCCGTGAAAAAAGCGTCTAAACAAAATTGCCGTTTTTTTGTCCCTGCATGTCCTTCTTTGGTGGACGATAGCATATGGGTTGCATTGGAGCATGATATTCTGCTGTTACAGATCTTTCCTAAGGGTTTTCGCATTTATTGTTCGGAACGTAACGAACGATGGGAATTATTTGACAATTCTTCCAAAGAGTCCGTACCTAACCCGCTTCCTTCGTTAGAAAAGATAACAGCCCAGTTACAACAACACTTTCAGAACGCAGGTATTACCACCATGCAGTTCCATGCCTTTGTGGTATGCGGAGACAATTACGCAGAGCCGGAATTTCACCTGGATGCAAAAACAGCGGAACACGCTTTCTCCACCCGCACCCTGGCAACCTGGATAAAAAAGCGCAAGTCAGGCCCTCTTTCTGAAAAAGCCATAACAACAATAGAAGAAGCACTGAAAGGATGGGCCACCCCCATGAAAGGAGTGTACTGATGGAACAACTACTAAAAAATTGGCATGACTTTTTTGATGGTGTCAGCCGCTTCGGGTATGAAGAGGGCCAAGGCACCACACGCTTATCTTGGTCCCCAGAATTTGATAGTGCCGCCAATTTCCTGGCCGAAAAAGCCCGTGCGGCAGGCCTTCAGGTGCATACTGACAGCTGGGGTAACGAAATTTTTACCATACCGGGACAAAATCCCCAGCTGCCACCGGTTTATACCGGCTCCCATTTAGATTCCGTGCCCCATGGAGGAAAATACGACGGCATGCTGGGCGTCACGGCCCCCCTTGCCATCGCAAAAACCTGGCACGAAGAAGGCTTTCAGCCAGAACGTACGGTAACCATCATCGGTTTTGCAGAAGAAGAAGGCACACGCTTCCATATGCCCACCCTGGGCAGCAAGGCCATCACCGGGGAACTGCAGGGAAAATCCACGGAGTCCTTCCTCACCGAAAAGGGGCAGTCCTTGGCTACCCTTTTACAAGAAGATAGCCGCAAGCTAACCGGAGATCCCTTTGCACCTTCTCTCCGTCCTGGGAGATGCTATTTGGAACTGCATATTGAACAAGGACGCTATTTGGAAGATCAAGGCTTGCCCCTAGGCGTGGTGACGGCCATCGTGGGTATTCGCCACTTTTATCTCACAGTAAGCGGCACTACTAACCACGCCGGAACCACCGCCATGAAAGACCGGCACGATGCCCTCGTAGCAGCTTCGCACCTCATCACCACCATCTACCAGGATGCGCTAGCGTCCGAACGGGCGTATGTCGCTACCGTCGGCCAAATCCAGGTTGAGCCAGGGGCGCAGAACGTAGTTCCCGGTCAATGCAGCTTCACGTTAGAAATGCGTAGTGAGAAAGACAGTGTCATGAATACCGTTGAAACAACTATCCGGGAACAAATCAAAGAAATTGAAACCCTTTATGGTGTTTCTTTCATGATGCAACCTGTGGATACGATCCCCCCCGTTCCCATGGATGCAACCCTCATAGAACTTTTTCAAGCCAAAGCCCGCGCTTGTGGCGTGCCCTTCCAGTTGCAGCCCAGTTGGGCGGGACATGATGCCCAGATCATCGGCCAACACCTCCCCGCCGCAATGTTATTTGTTCCCAGCGTAAAAGGCATCAGCCATGCCAAAGAAGAATATACCAGGGACGAAGACATCGCCAAAGCCTTACAAGTACTGGACCAATCTCTCCGCCATTTGGCGTCGGAGTAAAAAGATAGAAAAAGGTTCTATAATAAATGTTGGGGTCTTGTGGACGTTTACCTTCACAAAACC
>DXYB01000004.1 GCA_019416065.1 Acidaminococcus sp.
CAGAAAAGGATGAATTTGGGGTCCTCCCCAACATTTGACAAAGAACCAAAAAAGACGGTTCCCAAAGGAACCGTCTTTTTATGTCGTTTTACAATTAGAAGGTTACAACCAGCTGAGACCACAGAGTCCGTTCGTGTTGATCGGATTCTTTGCCCTTCAGGTCGTAGTATTCAACCTGTGCAACCATATTCTTGGCCAGAGCCAGGTTGCCACCGAACTGCCAGCCTTTGAAGCCGTCGCCGTCTTTCACGAAATCGCTGTAGTCACCGTTCATGGTGTGTTTCAGCGTAGTGGGAGCTCCCTGATCATAGTATTTAGCAAACAGGCCCCAGCTGCCAGGTTTGCTGGCTTTAGCACCTTTGAAGTCTGCCCGTACTACAAAGCCGTCATCATCGCCGTTTTTGTAGGTAGCATGTTCCAGGGTATCGTCGTCGCCTTTCAGGTACATAGCACCCAGGCTGAAATCACCCATCTTGTATTTAGCACCAACGGTCCAAATCTTGGCATCGCCAGTCAGTCCACCTGCAACGCCATAAGCGCCCTGATCCAGATCATCAGCTTTGATGTAAGTAGCTTCCAGGTTCAGGTTGCCGATATCGCCGCCCAGGGTTGCATACCAGAATTTATCAGCAACAGATCTGGTAGAACGATCTTCCGGATCATACTTCGCAACGCCATCAGTTTCGGAATCTTTGTCAGCCAGTTTACCATAGGACCCCTTCAAATAGGCTTGGCCCATAGGAATGGTCACTTTAACTCCATCCAGACGGTTATCAAACACGTTGCCATCAGAAATTAGATCATCATACCGACCTGCACGAACGCCTACTACACCGATATTCCCTTCCAAGAATGCGCGCTGGAAGTTAGTGCTGCCATCACCGGATTCATTCTGGCCTTTGAAGTATTGCTGGTTTTGCAGCATGGAAACATAATGCCAGTTGTCGTTAACTTCACCAGTGAACCACAGACGGGTACGGAGAGTGGATTTATCGCTCTTGCCAGCTTTGCCGCCGTCTTGATCCAAGTAGCTCAACCGAACGTTACCGGTAATTTTTACGTTATCGGCGTTCTTTTCCAGTTTGGCAACCCGTACGCCCAGGTTGTCCAGTTCGTCAGCAAATTCGCTGACCAGTTTGTCATCGGCACCGATAGCGCCTTTGGCCAGAGCCTTAGCAACAATCTGAGCCATTTCATAACGGGTCATGGTCTTGTCGCCTTTGAAGGTGCCATCAGGATAACCGTCTACAACGCCTTCGGCAGCCAGTTTAGCAACGGCGCCATAAGCCCAGTGACCAGCAGGCAGATCAGAGAAGGGGTTAGCAGCAAAAGCGGTAGCGCTGACACCCAGAGCCATAGCCATGGCAAATACTAAAGATTTTTTCATGTGTATTCCTCCTTTGGAATCACGGATCGATGTTCCTTAAGGAAGTATGGCCGGGCCTGTACCGCGAGACACCTTGTTTCCTCTGGTCTGCCGGGCAATCCTTACTAAGTGAACATCGAAAAAATTGGAATCCTCGGGAATCAAATTCCCTCGGTTGCCATAAAGTATAACAAAACATAAAAAAAAAGGCAAGTTCATGAAAAATTACGGTACGAAAAGTTTGCAATTTTCCCGTCAGACTATATTATTTTTAACACTTTGTAACTTTTATATTATCTTTCTCCTCCATGATACGCAAAAAAGACGGTTCCACAGAACCGTCTTTTTTGCTTGCAATGAATGTAAAGTTAGAAGGTAACAACCAGCTGAGACCACAAGGTCCGGGCTTTGTTGTCGGATTCTTTGCCTTTCAGGTCGTAGTACTGTACTTCGGCCACCATGTTCTTGGCCAGCGTTACGTTGCCGCCTACCTGATAGCCCTTGAACCCTTCCATGGGGAACAGGCTGTATTCGCCATTCATGGTGTGACGCAGATACGTAGCCGCGCTCTGGTCATAGTACTTGGCAAACAGGCCCCAGCTGCCAGGTTTGCTAGCCTGTGCACCTTTGTAGTCTAGACGAACTACATAGCCGTCATCATCGTACTTGCTGGAGTTTGCCATGCCGCCATCCGGATCTCCTTTCAGGTACATAGCACCCAAGGTCACATCGCCCATCTTGTATTTGGCGCCCACGGTCCAGATCTGGTTATCCGTGAAGGCATCAGAGATGGCATCCCCACTCTGGGTCGTAGTCCAACCGCTGGGGTTAAAGTTTTCATGGTTGACCTTGGTGTAGGTAGCTTCCAGGTTCAAATTGCCGATGTCGCCGCCCAATACGGCGTTGGCAAATTTATCCCCGATGGAGCCATCATGGTCAGTAGAAAATACAGAGCCGTCATCTTTATCAGCCATCTTGCCGTAACGGCCAATCAAATAGGCCTGGCCCATAGGAATCCGAGCTTCTACGTAGTCGGCACGGTTATCGTTTACGTTGCCGTCTGCTAGGAACAGGTTGTCACGGCCGGCTTTCAGTCCCACCACGCCGATATTACCATCCAAGAAGGCACGCTGGAAGGTGGTATTGCCATCACCGGATTCGTTTTGGCCTTCAAAATACTGTTCGTTCTGCAGCATGGAGGTGTAATGCCAGTTATCATTCACTTCTCCGGTTAACCACAGACGAGTACGCAGCGCAGACTTGGAATTGTCGTTTTTATCGCCGTCACGGTTCACCATACCATTCGTAGCACTGCCAGTGGTGTTCTTGTAGCTCATACGAACGTTACCGGTGATTTTTACGTTATCGGCGTTCTTTTCCAGTTTGGCAACCCGTACACCCAGATTGTCCAGTTCATCAGCAAATTCGCTGACCAGTTTATCATCGCTGCCGATAGCGCCTTTCGCCAGGGCCTTGGCAACGATTTGGGCCATTTCATACCGGGTCATAGTCTTGTCACCCTTGAAGGTGCCATCCGGATAGCCGTCAATCACGCCTTCTGCCGCCAGTTTAGCAATGGCACCATAAGCCCAGTGGCCTTGAGGCACGTCGGAAAACGGGTTAGCAGCAAATGCGGTAGCGCTGACGCCCAGCGCCATAGCCATAGCAAATACTAGAGATTTTTTCATCATCGTTCACTCCTTCGTGAAATTTCTTTCCCGGGGAGAAAACATTTACGAAGTCCATCCAGAACTTTCTGTGCGAGTGACCGTGTTTCCTCTACATATACATTCTGCAAGTCTTCCTCTGTGTTTCTACCGGGAGTTGGTGGAACCTTTCCACACTTGCCAGTATAGCACGGCAATGATAAAAGTCAATTTAATCTCTGTGATTTTTAATTGACATAAAGGTGTCATGCTGCTTTACATATTGACTACACAGTCATTTTAACAATTATTGGTCAAATTTTCACGAACTTTTCTCTTCTTTGCC
The DNA here is from genome assembly GCA_019416065.1 of Acidaminococcus sp. Classification (GTDB taxonomy): domain Bacteria; phylum Bacillota; class Negativicutes; order Acidaminococcales; family Acidaminococcaceae; genus Acidaminococcus. Next base: position 3,359 of record DXYB01000004.1, read on the forward strand.
ACATACATAGCGGAACACTTGTACCGCTGCAGCCAGTCCATCCACAGGGGACGGTGGTTCCAATAAGGCAAGTGGCAACCACTTTTTCAAGCCCGTGGGTGGATGGAGTTTCCAATATAACTGTTTGGCTTCCTGGGTTGTATTGTACTCATTCACCCTATGGAAAGGCAGCTGGGGAAAAATTTTCTCCAGCTGCTGCTGCATAGTCTGTGAAGTTGTCCCATCGCCCATGATGATGGCAGAAAGTTCCGTATCCCCCAGGAATTCTTGTAAGTGCGCCACAAACCCATCGGTAGGCAAAATGGTTTCTGTTAGGAGTTGTGGTTTTCCGTCTGTACAGATACGCACCAGGGCCACTCCAGTTTTATCCCGGCCAGGATCCACTCCCAAATAGCATTTCTCATTGGTGTTCATAGTCGTTCCTTCCACGAGGCAGTATACGGGAGTCCAAGGTTTCCACGGTAAGATTCAGCAGCACTGGACCAGCCACGGTGATATTACCCCTGGCTTTGGCAGTGATCCGCACTTTGCCGCCCAGGTGGCGGATCTTTTCACTGGCTTCACTGAGCTCTGAGCTGGTGATGGCGCCCACATCGCCGGTAATGGGATTGGGCACCACGCCATCGGCCTGGGCCCGGCGATTCACATCCCGCAAAAAGGCCATAAGGGCCAGATCGGACTCCCCGCTGTCCGGGTTCACACTGATAGCCTGATCCAAAATCGTCGTTCCATCATGGTATACCACCCGGTCTTGAATCATTTCCAGGCGACTCACCACCACTTCGCCGCTTAAAATATTGCCGGCAGCACTGAGGCGTACATACTGGGCCCCTTTGGTCTTGGAAAGATTGACAGCCGCTTCTTCCACCGCTTCCCGGCTCAGCCAAATCACAGGGACCTTAGGGTCAATGTTGATACGGCTGGCCACCTGGGTATTGGCCCGGGATAAGAAAGTTTGCAATTCTTGCTGGGTAGAGTTTTTGTCAAGCCCTCCCTGCAACACACCGGCATAGAGAATTTCGCCGCTGCGGAAGGCCACATTGCCTTCCCGGATCGCAACCACATTTTCCCGCAATTTTTTCGCTGTGTCTTCCAAGCTCTTTACGTCTTTTTCAAGGGTAGCCTTGGAATTTTCTGCCTGCCGCACGGCGGCTTCTGCCTGGGCCAGGTGCGTATTGGCCTCATTATACCGGGCCTGCAGTGCCGAAAGATCACTCTGTGCCTCTTGCATCTGCGCTTGGGCCGCACGCATCTGGGCTTCTGCGGCCGCTTTTTGGGCCTGGGCTTCTTTATTTTGCTGCTCTGCTTCCTGAATCTGGGTATGCAAGGCCTCTATTTTGGCATTTTGGGCAGAAAGTTCCTGGTCGGCTTTTTTACGGCTTTCCGTAAGGGTACGAATTTCCTGCTGGATTCGTTTCATACCAAAAAGGGCCGTGCGAACTTCCTTACTGGTCGCCATTAAAACACCCATGGTAAGGGTCGCTACCACAACGCCGCTCACAACGGTCATGAGCACGCTGGTATCATGGGGCCGCAGGCCAAACAGACGGAGCCGTTTTTTTCCGATTTTGCTGCCCAGTTTGTCTCCCAGGTAGGCAATCACTCCACCGGTTATCGCCAGAACAACAAGTAATAGTACACCGGTCATGGCCGCCCCTCCTTTTTTCACATTTTTTATGTAGTGCGTCTTAAAGCAGAGAGGTCTTAAATCGTTTAGGTCGCTCTGCTTGTAGTCTGTGTGGTGTTTTCAATTAATAATTGTAACATAGAACGTGCTTTTTTTGTAGGCATCCGCCGCACTGAAAAGTAAGACTTTTAGCCTGTTCTATATAAAAAAAGGCGACTCCTGGAATAGAGGTTTTCTCTAGTCATAGGAGCCGCCTGGGAGGGGGCTAAGGGATTAGTGAATTTTTTGCAGTAAGGCCTGCAGGAAAGCGTACATCCGCAGCGTACTGCTGACGCTGAGACGTTCCTGGGGAGAATGAAGATCCCAGCAATTGGGCCCTAGGGAAATCGCATCTAGGGCAGGCCGTTTTTCTATCAAGCAGCCACATTCCAGCCCAGAATGCATAGGTGTCGCCGCCATGGGCGCCTTGAACATATCCTGATAGAGGGATTGCACCAATGGGATAAGCTTTGAATCTGGGTTGTGGGGCCAACCGGGATAGGCTGCAAATTTTTCGCAGTTGCCGCCCACAATTTGGGCTAGCATCTGGATTTTTGCAAAGAGATACTCCGCCTTGGAACGGAAAGAAGTACGGATCTCATACACAAAGATAAAGCGATTTTCTTCCACCTCCAGCCGCACTTCTCCCAAGTTGTCCGAGCTTTGCACGATGCCGGGAACAGCAGCATTCATTTCCGAAATGCCATTAGGGGAAAGAGCCAACACCTTGAGGAAGTTATCCATGGTCTCTGGGGAAACGACTTTCCCAGTAGTCGGGGCTTCTGTCGTATCCACTGAAATTTTTAAGGTATTTGACACAGCTTTGTATTCCTGCCGCAGGGCATCTGCTACTTTACGGACGGTTTCCTGGAACTGTTCAGCCTGGGCCGCTGGCACCATGACCACCGCTTCCGCATCCCGAGGGATCGCCAGACGGAAGGTACCGCCCCGCACAGCGGCTAGACACAGGGGCATTTGCTCCCGGGCTGCCAGTAACAGCCTGGCAAGGAAAATGTTGGCATTGCCACGGCCCCGGTGAATATCTTCTCCAGAATGGCCGCCCATAAGGCCTGCTACCTTTACATGAAAGAACGCGTTTTCTTTAGATGCGGCTTGCCATGCAACCGGTAGGTAAAAATTAACGCCAAACCCACCGCAGCTGCCCGTGACGGAATGTTGTTCTTCTGCATTGTCGATATTGATCAGATACTGGGCAGTAAAATCATCAGCACGTACATTCTGGGCCCCGCTCATGTCTTCTTCTTCTGCCGTAGTAAAAAGCACTTCCAGTGTAGGGTGCGGGAAAGAATCATCGTCCAAAAGGGCCATGATAAGGGCGACCCCAATGCAGTCATCCGCTCCTAACGTAGTTCGTCCTCCAGTGGAAAGGATATCCCCTGCCAGTTCCAAATGAATGGGGTCTTTTAGAAAATCATGCTCCACCCCATTGGCCTTTTGACAGACCATATCCAAATGGGCCTGCAGCATCACCGCCGGGCGATCTTCATAGCCGGGAGAAGCCGGTTTCCGCATAAAAACGTTATGCCAGGCATCCTGCCAGGTGAAAAAAGATTTTTCCTTCGCCCACTGGTACACAAAATCGCTGATTGCCTTTTCCTTAAAAGACGGATGGGGAATCTGGCAAAGCTGGGAAAAATAGTGAAATACCGGTTGCTGCAACAAGGCTTTCAGCGTCGAAAAACTCTCTTCCTGCATAGGTCACACCTCCTAATCAGAACGGACCATAATGAATCTGTACCGCAATCACCATAAAGGCCAGGGCCACAATACACCAAATTACAAATAAGGGAGCCAGCCAGCGGAACCATTTGCCAAAGGAAATGTGCGCCATGGCACAAGCAGCCACCACTTCCCCGCTAGTGGGTGCAAATACGTTGGTAAATGCATCCCCCATCTGGAACGCCAGCACCGCCGTCTGCCGGGTTACCCCGATGAGATCTGCGAGAGGGGCAAATAGCGGCATGGTAATGGCGGCCTTGCCGCTGCCGGAGGGAACCAGCACATTGAACAAATCCTGGACGATAAACATCCCGCAAGCGCTAAGCGTGGGAGAAAGGCCGTTCAGCAAATTGGCCATGTAGTGGATGATGGTGTCCATGATATGAGCATTTTGCATGATAAGCACCGCTGCATTGCACATCCCGATAACCAGGTTGGCAAAGAGCATATTGCTGCACCCGGCCAGGAACGCATCGGCGATTTCGCTAGAGGACAAGCCGCCTACGATACCGGCCAGGATGCCGCACAATAGGAACAATCCCGCCATTTCGTTAATATAAAAGTCAAATTTCAGCACACCGATAACTACAGCAGCGATGGTCGCCACAAAAAGAATCAGCACCAGTTTATGCCGCAGCGTGATAACCGGGGTCTCTGCCAGTTGCAAATGGCTGTTATAGAGTAAATCTTCTTCCCGTACGGTACTGAGCTCCGGATTTTTCCGTACCTTATTGGCATACCACATCACATAAGGAATGGTCACCAAATTCATGACAATGAACAAAATCGCCCGTAGACCCATCCCGGAAAACATAGGCAGACCACAAATCCCCTGAGCCACGCCAATGGTAAATGGGTTGGTCATAGCGCCGGCATAGCCTACAGGCGCGGCACAAAACACAATGGCAATAGCCGTCAGGGAGTCAAAGCCCATGGCGACGGATACGCCGATAACAAGAGGCGTGAAGGCCAGCAGTTCCTCAAAACACCCCGCAAAAGCGGAAAGTAGACTGAAGAGAATCATGCAGACAGGAATCATCAATAGTTCCCGCCCCTTCATTTTTTTAACTACGTTGGAAAGCCCCGCATTGACGGCTCCGGTAGCATCCATAATGGCAAACATACCACCAATGATAAATAAGAAAGAAATAATTTCGGTAGCATTTTGGAGCCCCAATGTCAGGGATTGGAACAGATAAAACGGACTAACGGGCTGCTGCTGAATAAAATGGAACGTGGAAGGGTCCACCACTTCCTTGTCAAGTACAGGATTCAGGACGCGAGTATATTCTCCTGCCGGCACAAGGTAAGAGGCTAAAAAGGCCAGAAACATGATAATGCCCAGCAGTACCATAGGATTCAGCGCATGCAGCTTGAATCCACCTTTCTTTTCTTTCTCCATTTCGAATCACTCCTTTGGGTTCGGTTCGGAGAACAGCTCACCTCTTTTTTCTGTGCGGTCTGGGCGAGCAGTCTCCAGTACATAGTCGAAAATATGCAAAAATTCTTGCTCCAATTGCGGACGTTTAATGCGTTTTCCCAAAAGACACGCCTTATGGATGTAGCTGCCGTGTAGTGCCACAATAATTTCCAGGGTTTCCGCTGCGCGTTCAGGGGCCACAAAGCCATCTTGTACCAGGTTTTCCATTACGACCTGGTCCCGTTCTACCAGCGTTCCCCGGATCACCATCTCCCGGATATCTTCCGGAAGCCCTTCCAGCTCCTCCGGGAATAAGTCCATGTAATAGGTCTGAATAACACGGGCCAGCTTAGCACTATACCGTCCAAAAAACATACTGAAAAAGATTTCCGGGAACTGAAACGCTCTCTGGTTAAAACAGCGATAAATCATGCGGTAGCGTTGCAGTGATGTCATGTCCGCTCCCAGCTTTTGGACCAAATCGAAAAGGTAATCCCGCAAAAAACAAATGGATCCAAATAATACCAACTCATCCAAATCCTGAAAATAATTATAGAGAGTTGCGCTGTTACAGCCGACCGCCGCAGCAATACGCCGGATTGTGACTCCGGGCAGTCCCTCTTCTTTCAGAATTTTTTCCGTAGCTTCCACGAAATATACCATATTTCGTTTCTGGCGCAGAGTTAGTTTTTTACGCGGCTTTCTTTTTCGCTGTTTTTCCATGTCGATACCACCTCCTGTTCACCATCCTGCATTCTTAGCAGAAAATCAATTGACATTTTAGGGCGCCGCTTTTATAATAAAGCTAATTTCTAATCATGATTATATTTTAACTGTGATTACTCGTCAAGTAGTTTTTTGAAAGGAAACTTTATCATGTTGCGTTCGCTCCCTGTATCCGGTAAACTCCTGGTTTTTTTAGGGGCACTGTGCTGGAGTTTAAATTCCCCCCTGGTCAAATATCTGGCGCTGGATCCCTTCTTGATTTGTGCCCTGCGATCGTTGATTGCGGGCGTTGTCCTGCTTCCCTTTCTTCGCCCTAAGGAAATCTTTTGGAACCGGTATTTAGTATTCTATACAGGTTGCTATTGTGCTCTTTGTCTTAGCGTAATTGTTTCCTTATCGTTAACGACGGCCGTCATTGCAGTCGGCATGCAATACACGGCTACTGCCTGGCTTTTTTTCCTGGCCTGCCTGCAAACCCGCCATTTCCCTATAAAATCATTTTTTCCCGTTCTCGTAATCATGACGGGCGTCGTATGTTTTATGTTGTCCGGAGGCAGTGGGGATTCCCATCCAGTGGGCAATGCCATTGCCCTGACGGAAGGAATTTTCTTTGCTGGGATGAGTATTTTTTCCAAAAAAGTAACCAGGACCAATGCCCTGGGCAGCACGGCCCTGGGCAATGTGGTAACTGCTTTCGTAGTTTTTACCCTGTTCCCATCTGCCCGTATGGCATTGCCACTTATGACAGGGACCCAATGGGGGTTCATGCTGCTTCTTGGGATTGTCCAGGTCGCTGCCGGCTATGGCCTTTATAACCTAGGTATCCAAAAGATTTCTGCCCAAAAAGCTTCCCTACTGGCGCTATGGGAAATGATTTTAGGACCCTTGTGGGTAGCCCTTTTCTTGCAACTCATTCCCAGTCACATGGTATTATTGGGGCTATCCATCATTTTACTAGGTATGTTTCTAGATAATCGCCTGGATAAAAGCGCCTCGAAGGCAAAGGCATAAAACTTTCTTGCCTCTTCACCCCCACTGTAAAAGTGTTGCTATACAAAAGTGAGTCCTGGGTTGTCCAGGACTCACTTTTGTATAGCTTATTTTATTTGTCTAACGCTCCTGCTGGGAAAGTTCTTCAATGCGATAAGTGCTGTATCCTTCGTATTGATAGGAGATGTCAATCCCTTTCATGAAAACTTGTCGATCATTGATTTTTTCGGTCAGAGCTTCTTGTAGCAGCACTTTAATTTCCAAATCTTTGATAGGGCTGCGTTCCATAGCCAGTAAATAGTCATCTTTATCCACCTGACTCCAATCAACAACTTTATGAAGCTGTTTTTTCAGAATACAGTCCAGCCAAATTCGCGTGCTGCGACCATTCCCCTCTCGGAAAGGATGCGCCACATTTATTTCCACGTATTTTTCTATGATTTGATCATAGGTTTCCTGTGGCATCCGATCAATCTGTTGCAGGGCTTCTTCCAGGTACAAGCAAGGGGCAAAGCGAAAATTTCCTTTAAAAACATTGACTCTTCTCATCTTTCCAGCAAAATCATAGATGTCCTGGAACAGGTATTGGTGGATAGCCTGCAATCCCTTGAATGTACCCACTTCAAAAGAGTCCAGAATTCCCATATCGTATAGCTCTACTGCCCGCCGTTTAGAAAGCAATTCTTCCTGATAGGCCAGTTCTAAGCTGTCAGTCAGGTTTAATTTATTTAGCACCATGTCTTCCACCACTTACAAAAAAAGAACTTCCTTCACTTCCTAATAGCCGTAATTAGGAAAGAAGGAAGTTCAAATGGGAACAAGTTGGTGGGCAAGTGCCAGCTCAGTGCGAACCTTACAGCCTACATCGGGAAAGGCTGGTTCTCCATCGTGTATCCTATTGCAGCATAAAAAAATAAAGGTGGAGACGGCCCACACACCGCAGTGCGTTGTTCTAGAAATCTCCACCTCGCTCCCGGCAAAGGAGTGCTCAGCTCTAATGCCTACCCCATTCTGGGACCCAGCCGGGAACCACTATAGCGATATTATTATACCACATTCAATTATATTTGGATATTTAAAATTTCATTCAAGCAAAACGGGTAATCTCTTGGAGATTATATCGGTTTGGAAAACCACAAACGATTAGCAATCATGGCCCGGTGTTCATTGTCCAGGCTTCTCTGGATTTTCCAGCCTAAATAAATTTTCCACCGCCAGCCGTTTTTGATTTCACTGCTGCACTTAAATGCCCAGGTGAAGCCCTGGTGGCAGAAGTACCAATCTTTCCCGACAGTCTGTTTAATGGGTGGCGTAACCTTTCGTCCGAAAACATAAAAGGCGAAACCATAGGCGCAGTTACGGTATAGCCAATGGCAGCGGCAAAAATACCTTTTAATCCGTTCCATAAGAGTAAAAGGCTTAACCAACTGTTCTACATAGCGGATCTGGCCTTCCTCCGTGACCTTGCCCTGAAGATAGTGTGCGTCCCAATCGTATTGAAGGAAAGACGGCATGCGTCCAATATCCGTTTTATTGTCCAGGGTATCATCCCATGTCTGCCAGAGACGCAGCACCCCCGGCAGTTCTCCGTTATTGTCTGCAAAGAAAACCACCAGCCAGTTGGTCAGATAACATAAAACCGTGCAGACAAGCTGCAAGGGAGCATAAATTATCCATATCATTTAAATCACCTCAATTTTTGCAGTTAATGAAAGCTAAGAACGGAAAAATAAAAAAATCTGTTCTTAGCTTTTTCATTTTCATTTCACTTTTTATTTTTCGATTTCACTTTTTGAAAATCCTGACCTCAAAATACCGTGATTTTTGAGGTGTCCCGTAATTCAAATATTAAAAATCTGGAATTTTGAGGTTTCACCATTCGGCTACGGTATAAGTAATGCTGCCTGCTTCAATCTTTTTCCCGCTTCTGGTATAAACCATTCCTTCCCATCTGCCCTGCTGATAACCCACACCGTAATAAGTCCTGTCTCCCGTGGTCATGATCCCCGCTTTCACTTTGTGGGTCTTGTTGAGATTAATCTTGTACACGTCCACCTTTTGTTTAGTTGTGTCAGGAGTCACAACGGTTCTGTCAGTTTTCTCTGTTGCGATTTTGGGAAGGCTTTCATCCCCTGCATTAATCTTTCTGGCGGTTTCCTCTGCTGCTGACTCAACAGAGTGAGAAGAAATATAATAAGTCACGTTCGGTTGCGCCGTCTGGATTTTCTCTTTCAGATTTTCTGCATTGTCTTTGTCAATGGAAAGTTTCTTCTGGATTGTTTCAGTCTGTTGCAAGTCCTCTGGATAAATAATTTTTGCTTTCTCGGTCTTGTTTTTATTCCATTCATACACCGCTCCGGCAATCAAGCCAGCCACGCAAAGTGAAATAATTATTGCTAACAGTCTTTTCTTGTTTTCGTCCATAAAATTACCTCTTTTCTAGCCAGTTTTAGAGGTTTTATTTTTGCCCGCTTGTGGTTTCCTTGCATAAGCAAAGAAAAACGCTCATAGGTCAAATTTGAAAGCCTATGAGCGTTTTGCATGTTTTATTCCTGATTCAGGAATAAATTCTCATCGTACATGTAATTTCCGTCAATATTGTAGCCGTTGTAGTTGTCCGTCCACTGCCATACGTACCCCTGAATGTCATCATGGGGACCCCATTCGGCGTTCCAGATGGGACAGCCCAAACCTTTCCAATCGATTACATCACTCAGCCAGGAATAGGAAGCATAGACGCCCCAGTTCAAACCAACGGTTTCACCGAACACGGAACACATAGAAGTAACCAGACCGGAATCCGGAATAAAGCCGTGGTTCTCTTTCCAGCCGTCCGCGTCCTCCATATCATAAAACACCGGCAGTTCCAGGAGCACGCCAGCTTCATCAATAGCTGCCCGGCAGTTTTCAGCATTGGCCCGTGCATCTTCCAGGGAAAGGGAATAGTCATAGTGATACGCGCCGACTAGCATGCCATGTGCGTGGGCGGCGTCAACATTAGCCTTGAAGTTTTCATCCCGGCCATGCTTGCCATAGGAGCAGCGGACGTAACAGAACTTCACACCTTCTGCTTCCAGTTCGTCCCAAGGGATATAGCTATTGTTCTCGGAAACATCAATACCTAAAATCATGGATCATTCTCCTCTCTTAAAAAGGAAAGAGGCACCACAACTATGTGATGCCTCTTTTTACTGTTGTTATTTTGCGAAGTTGGTCAGTGCGTCATTTTCCTGGCGGAATTTTTTAGAACCGCTGTGAGTTACTCGTTCGTTGAAAGAGCTGTTTCGCTGTTGTCTGTACTGTTTCAACTTCTTGTTGGTGATTCCATACTCCTTCATCCGTTTAATATCGTCAGGTGTCCTGGATTCTCCGTTTTCTTCTTTGTCCAGAAGTTCCCGGATAAAGCCTTGCCGTTCGTCCTGTGCTTCGGACTGCCGTTGTTTCTGTACCTGAGAAATATCGGAGTTAATGGATTCGTCTGCCAGCCGGAAACCTAAAGCCTTGACAATCTTGTCGTAGGTGCTGTCCAGGACACGCATGGTCCGGCCTTTCTTGTCCACGGTTTTACCCATGAGGACCTGTGCATAGTTACCCAGAGCCGGAGAGAAACCTTTCAGGACTTGCAACGGATCATTTTTATGGATTCCGATATACATCTGTGTCAGAGTGGAAAGGGTAGGTCCGCCCAGAATATCAACCAGGGTGCTTTTAGGCGGGAGGATAAAGTCGCCCATTCCGAACCGCTGAGAAATATCAATGTTCACAGGACTGGCAGCCAGCAGGCCATACATGGCAATACGCGCAAGGCCGCGCCCGATTTTGCTGTCACCGACAGCATCCATGATGGCACCTTTGATTTTGAGCTTGTAATCAATGCCCAGGATCTGCTTGAAGAGGTCATTAAACCAATCAGTAACAGGGACCTGCATCACGCCAGCCAGAAGGAAATACATACCCCAGAATTTCAGGGCTTTTCCTTTCGGGCCATTGACGGTAATGTCGTGCATCAGTTCCAATTCCTTTACTTTGTATTTCTGGAATTGGAGCATCAAATCACCGATAACGGACCCCTGTACTTTCCGGAAGGCAGCCGGAGCATCAACGGGGCTGTAGTCGAAGTTGGATTTCCGGTTGACCATTCTGGCATATTCAATGGCTTCATTGTAGTTCTTTCCTTCGCTGATAGCATGGTAGAAGCCAGAGAGAGCTGCCACCTTTCTGGAGTAGGTATCAAAGAAGGAGAACACTCCCATGGTCTTACTGAGAAGTGCGCGCGGCCGGAACGCGGTGTAGCCACCGGCCCCTGCATCCAGACGGATGTCATCCTGGATACCGCAATCATGCAATATCCGCATATCCTTGAAGCTGGGACGGAGTGCATGGCCTCCGGCTTTCAAGGTTGCTTTCATATCGCCAGTGATACCATAAGCGTTGACAATCTGCCCCAGGTTCAGCAGAGCGGAAGAAACATTGCAGAAGCCCAGCTTGGCAACGGAAATGGTGGAAGTGATACGGTTGGTCAGCTCCAGGGCAGCCCGGTCCCCAAACTTGGAAGATACAAAATCCCGCCAGAAGGGGATGCTGTTCAGCCATTCATTGATTCTCATTTCAATGCTGTTCGGGTTCCCGTTTACATCGTTGATGTAGTCCTTGACGTAGTGTGCCAGTTGGTTGTCGTTATAGTCCTTGTTCCAGGCCCCGAAATACCGTTCAAACAGGGAAATGGAACCGGACTTGAAGGACTCCAGTGCGATATAACGGGAGGCCGCGTTCAGGTAATGGTGCAGCACCCAGTCAATGTTTTCTTCAAAGCCCAGGGCCCCTTTCCGCTGGAGGAAGTTCCCAAAGAAACGATGCCGGTTTTTGGTTTTCACCTTGTCTTCCAGAAATTCCCGTGCTTCTTTCATAGTCATGTTCAGCTGATCTTCGCACTTCTTAACCATCTCGAAATACTGACCGTCGCCGATTTCCACGGCCCTTGCGTGTTCATTGTCTCCAAAATTGAAGGACTTTGGGGCAATGGTCACATTGTCGGCGTATTCCGGATGTTCCTTGATGTAGGCTTCTGCCTTTTTATAAGCATCCTTGATATTCCGTCCGCTGCCAACAACAACATTGTTGCCGTCCTCGTCTTTTGCAACAACAAAGAAGTCATGGAAAAAGTGAGGAATGTAGCCTTCCAGCTTATGAATGTCGCCGCGACGTTCTTCATACACAACCTCGTAGTTCTTCCCTTTCTTATCCTCGGAAAGCACCTGAATGCTCGGATCACTCTTTAACTGCTTCAGCATCTTTTCATCAACAGTGTCAGTTGTTCTCCAGGTCTTGGGCCGTTTGTAGGTCACAAGGTATTCATGCTCCAGGCTGCCTTTCTTGGCCGGGCCTCTGTCTTCTACACGGGTAATATCCGCAAACTTATCCTGCATCAGGTTTTTCAGTTCCGGTTTGGTCATGCGCTTCTGAATGGTTTCCACGTGATTCCGGGTTTCGTTGAGCATGTTGTACACATGGTTAATCATGGCCCTGGTAGCGCTATAGGCGTTGGCTACGTTCTCAGCTACACCCATATCCTGCAAATCTTTCCGGCTGTATTCCTTGCCTTCTGCATCGCCCTGCCACAAGAGGTTGGCCCAGTCCTGCACATCCTGCTTAGAATGGAGGTAAAGATGGTGGATACGGTTCAGCTGCTTGTTGAACAGGTTACGCAGGTGTTCCTGGGTTTCCTGTGCTTTTACGGCCATTTTGAAGAAAGCTGCAAACCGTTTCACGTGTTCAGCGATATAAGACGGGGACCGGAGCAGGGTCTGGGTAATGCTCATTTCCCTGACAACATCGTCCATGGCCACCTTGATCCGTTCGTTTTTGTCGCCTTTAAGTTTGGTTTTCAGATTATCAGCAGCACTTCTAATGGAGAAAGAAACATCATCCGTTGCCAGGTCGTCCATGGACCAAACCGCTTTATCAGCAGGGTTGAAGTCAGGATTCTTGGCAATAATGACATTCCCTTTCCGTTCCACGTCCTTGAAATAGTCCTTGATTTCTCCCACATATTCGGACGTTTTCATGTTGTTCTGGTAGCTCTGCTGCTTTTCGCTGGTGCTTGCTACACCGCTTCTATCGCCCTCATAAATCTGGAAATAGGCAGTGCCGTCTTTCTTCAGTGCGTTGGCAGCTTGCAGAATAACACATCTTCTCCATGCAGGTTGTTTCAGGGTATTCAGGACGTTGGCCACGGTAACGGTATCGGCCTTACCTTTAATGGCTTCCATGGCTTTTTCGTTTTCCGTCTTGGTCCGGTAGTACGGATCAAACACAACATTCTCTACACCGTGTTCCTGCTTCAGGTAATCGGTAGTGAAGTTGTATTTCCCTCCGCCAATGTCGATGTTTTTCGTTCCCTGCTTCCAGGGGATAGTCTTGAACATAGACGGGACCTGTTTCGGGGAAGTCTCTGCATCGTACTCCTGCTGCTCAGCCGTGTTGGAAGAACGGCTGGAGGCAGCTCTCATGGCTGCATCATTGATTTCCGCGGACCGGTTCCATACATTCCCCTCCGCTACCTTGCGCATAACGTTGTGGACGTTTTCAACACCGGTCAGAATGGCCTTTGCCTTGCTTACAAAGTCGTTGACCTTCTGAAACAGTTTCCCGTAATAGGATCCTTTCCCTTCGGTGCGCTGCTTCTTCCATTCCTTGTAGCCGTCTGCCATAGCTTCGCTTACCGTCTTTCCTCCGGTGTGCTTGCTATAGTATTTGGTCATGGCTGTCTTTTCCTTGTCGGTCAGGGCCATATCCCATGCCGCGTGGAAGGCTTCGTGGTAAGCGGACCCTTCGCTGCTTTCCTGGGAAAGTGCAATCACAGCATCCTTGTTGAGGCCGCCTTGCTTGTAATAGCCTTCTACCACAATGTTCCCGGTGGAGTCCATTCCGTGCTCTTTCCGGGCCTTCTTTTCGGCCTTTTCACCTACAATGATGTTCTTTTGCAGGTCAATGGTAATGGTCCCGGTTGCGGTCTTGACTTTCATCTGGCTGTTATCGATGTCGCTGATTTCAGCCTGGGGAAAAGCATCGCGGACTTCCTGTTTCAAGCTGTCGATAGAACGTTGAATATTGGAGTCGGCGGTCTCGTTGTTATCGTTCAGAGAATCGGAGTAGTCCTTTTCGGTAGGTTCCGTGGAAACATTGTCTTCCTCACGAACGGAATATCGCTTCCCATCGTCAGTTAAACGGTCCGGCATGCTGATGTTTTCCAGATTGTCAAAGAGTTCATTGATGGAATCACCAGGAAGGTCGAAAGTTCCATCAGCAAGAGAAGCTGCCTTACTTCTCATATCCGGATCGGAATACTTGTCGATTACAACAAGTTTGGTTCTGACAGCGGTTCCAGCCCGTTTGAAGGTAACATCCGGCAGGTTGATAGTGGCCATAATGACGCCATCTCTAACACCTCTATCCTGCCACCGGCTTGCGTCTGGATCACCGTTGAACCATTTGTCGAACCGCTTGTTGGCGGCCGGTCCGTCCGGGATAATGGCAATCAGACGGCCTCCATCCTTTAAGTGCTTGTAGGCTTTTGCGACATGTTCTATGGCCGTCTTTCCTCCTAAACCGAAAGGCGGGTTCATGGCAATGCCATTGAATTTGTTGTGCAGATCAAGCTCTTCAAAAGTGCCGTTAAATGCTTTTACGTTGTTGACGTTTCGCATAAGGACTGGCTGTAAAGTGCTGGAGGGTTCAACAACCGTATTAGCGGTATTGTTGGGCATCCATCTGGCTATTGCTCCGTCGCCAGCAGACGGTTCAAGCAGGCTATCCCCTGGTTGAGCGTGAAGCCATTCCACCATTTTTTCGCCCAGAGGTTCAGGAGTCGCGTAATAATCAACGCCTTCTCTGCTTTTGCTTCTGGCGTCTCTCTTTTGTTTCCCGAAATAGAAAGCCTTGGCACGTTCAAAATCGTCCATGGTTTCCTGCTTATAGTCGTTTGCCTTGCCACCCGTGCCTTCCGTTTCACTTCCGGGCAGGTACTTTTTCCAGTCATTGCTGTCCTGGGATTCTTCATAGGCTTGCACATAGGAGTTTTTAAGCGCTCTGGCGTTTTCACCCATGGCAAGGTTTTCAACCGTCCCGGCGCGTTCCGCCACCTTCTGAGCAAAGGCCATCTGTTCAAAGGTGGTCCCGGTGTTCAAATATCTGAACAGTGCGTTGGACTTGTTACCGAAGCGGTAAATACGTCCTTCCTGCTGAATGGCCTCACTTGGTTTAGTAGGCAGGCCCAGGTTAATGAGGACTCTCTGGTGCTTGCCGGTCGTATCATGGAGGGAAATGCCAGCCTGCCCGGCATCGGACTGAACAAGAATGATTTTCGTGCTGCTGTCGTCGTTGTTGAAAGCCTTGATGGCAGCTGTCCTTTCCTTTTTGGAAAGGGTTCCGTTATAGATTGCAATACTCTTTCCAAAAGCATCACTCAGTGTCTCAATGGGAGATTTCAGAGAGGAAAGTTTCAGATGAAGTAAATCCGGTCTTTCCTTAATGAAACTTTCATATTGCCTGGTTAATGCAACTTGTCTTTCAGGTTCGATTTGAGAAAACGCTTTTTCCGGGAGGATGAAAGGATTATCCGCACCGCCTTTGTTAAAGTTATGGAAAACAACAACCTTTTTTCCTTCTTTAACGTAGTCTTTGATGATGGGAATAGCACTCTTTGCCTTGATTGCCTCCAGCAGATAGAATCGATAGAATCCACGGAAGCGCTGGTTCAGAACGTCCGCAAGTGCATCATACTTTTGGTAATGATCGCTCAGCCAGTTAAAACCATCGTCAATCTTTTTGCCTACACCGGCATCCACACGGATGAAGCCGCGGTCATAGTCATAGTCGGAAGAAAGCATCCGGCCATGGAGTGCTCCGCTTTTCATCATCTTTTCGTTGAAAGATTGTTCCATGACGGTGGAATCCACATCTGCGCCAGGTTTGTTCAGCTGGTTGTAACGCATACTATAGCCGAAATTCTCGATGTAGAATTGCTGTTTCCCGTTGGGGCGGTTATACCCCTGTTGTTCCATGGGGCCGTAGTCGCTGTAATTGAACAGGTAGCCGTTGACATAGTCCAGGTCATTGACATACTGGAAAGGCGTTGCGGACAGGAAAAGAACTTTAGATTTGGGGCGTTTCTTGTACAGTTCTTCTTCCTTTCGGCGGAGCTTATCGTATTCGTTATATGCCTTGTTGTAGGCATCTTCCTTGTCCTTGATGGCCTCTCTCAGCTCTGCCAGGGTTTCTCCAGGTTTCAGCATCCTATTGGCAAGTCTGGTTTCCAGTTCGTTCAATTCGTTTCTTTTATTAGTAATATCTTCGTATTCTTTGGTGTATTTATCTTCAAAGTATCTATAGAATCCATCATCGTGGGCGGACATGGCTCTTACGGCGTTCAGGGCCTTTGTGGGTTCGGCTTTTGCACCGCTCATCAGTTTGTGGCTTTCGTCACAAACAATCAGGTCCCAATTCCGTTTGGTAATTTCCTTGTTCTCACCAGCATTGGCATAAGTGGCGGTGACGGGGCCTTTCCCGGCATCGGTGGTATCCGCCAGACGGGTCAATTTAATGCCGAAGCTCTTTTTAGCAGCTTCTTCCCAGCCTTTCAGGATGTCGTCAGAAGGTGCCAGAACAAGGACGTTCTTTTTCCCGGCATCATAAAAGCGCTTTACAACACCCATCCCGGTATATGTTTTCCCCGTTCCGGTGCCATTGGTGAACATCATACCATTGGCATTTTCCAGACGGTTCTCAGCCAACATAACATCATTGGCCTGTTCCGGTGCAAGCATTGAAAGCGCTTTTTTAATTTCTTTCAGTTTTGGGTTGTTCTCAGCTGCCTGAGCCTTGGCTACAGGACTTTCATGCTTGGGTCGTTCTTTAACAGATTTAACAAGTTCGTCAGGTCCTTTTCGTCCATCGTCGGGATTTCCTGCATAGCTATCTGCAATGCTTCCTGGTAGTTTAGGACTTCCGGCGCGTCGATCATCGGATTTTTCAGCTTGTACTGTGCTATTGCCAGTCTTTCCGCCAGCAGAGGTGCCACGATCTGAAACGCTACGATTGCCAGTTCCGTGTTCTTCGGGTCCTTCTCCTGTCTTTTCACGATTTTGTCCGCTTCTTCCATCGGATCCGGAGCCTTGAACACGACTTTCCCCCATTGTGTTTTCACCGGCCCCTTTGCCAGCTCGTGGAGCCACTCCGGGAACGCTGCTTTTAACATTCTTTTCAGCCCCTTTCTTGCCAGTTTCTTCTGCCTCCATTATACCATTTTCCGGTTTCCCGTTGGTTTGGTTTTGCTTAGTTTCGCTGGAAGTAACTTTCCCGCCTTTATTAGCTGCCTCTTTTCTGAGTCCTTCATAAAGGTCATGAACATAAGGCTTCATAGCGGTTTTTAATGCGTTTCTTTTGTTGAGCAAATCTGCAAAGTCATCAATCGCCTGCTGATTCTTTTGGGCATAGGCAGCATTGTAAATATCAAGTGCTTCTTCTTCCGCACCGCCCAGCATGCCTAATTCGAAATCTTGTTCCGTGTTGTTCTTTGCGACTATTGCCAAATCCTTATCCGCACGCAGATTATCTCTGATTTGCTTGATGCCTTTGTCGAAAGAATAATCTTTCAGCAAATCTTCATAAGGCTTTTTAGCTGTTTTCTTCGCTTTCTCCTGAGCCGGAGCGGGGGTTTCTTCCTTTTTCTTTTCTGGAACCGGCTTATTCTCGATTTCCGGAACGTCTACCGCGTCATGACGGGCGTCTTTCAAAAATGCGTCACGTTCTGCATCCGTGTTGAATACCCATCCACGTTCACCACCGAACTTGGAGTAATGGCCTTTGTGCTCCTTGACCAGTTTATTTGCTCTTTTAAATTCTCCATTGAGAACACTATACCCTTTTTGGATACCAACACGGGCCCAGGTTCGGCCGCTTCCGCTGTCGGTTACGGAGTCAGAAAAATAGTGGTCATTGCCATAGCGTTGCTGTTTTGGGTCAACGGCTGGCTTGTTTTCCGGCTGGGCCTCCTGTGCTTTGGGCGGTTGCTTGGGCTTCTCGCTTTCTTTGGCTTTAAAGGCTTTGTCAGTTAAAGCCACATATTCAGAATAGGCAGGGTTCTCTTTATCCATGGAGCGAATTGCGTCATATCCGTGTTCCCGTGCCTGAATCCCGCCAACAGCTTCAGCCATTTCGTAGCTGTCGCTGTATTTGTTCCAATCATATTGGGGATACTGCTTTTGCAGTTCTTTTCTTGTTTTTTCCGTATCCCCCAGGGTGATCTTTTCCGTTGCGTCTTTCCCCAGAAAATGAACGGCTGCTTTGACACCGGTGCTAGCGCCGAACCTATCCGGCATTCCTCTGTTACTTTTAATATTATCGGCTTCTTCAGTCAAATCAAGGACTTTGGCATCCGGATTTGTTCTCCATTTTCTTACCACAGGACCCAGATCCTGATGAGGGGACTTGAATTTTGCGTAAGAAGTATATAAGCCGTGGGGTTTATCCACACTGCCCTCTTTGCCTTTTTCGTCATAACGGAGAACTTCTTCATCGTCCGTGACGCTGTCCCAGCCGACACGATTTCTGGCCCATTCTGCATAGCTTTCTATGAAAGCAAAGGCAGAGTTGTAATACGCGTCCGCAAGATCATTAGCTACGCCTTGCGCTCTATCCGAAAAGTTGCGCCAGTTGGTATCGGGTGCTTTCAATGCTCCGTGCTGAGGATTCACCATAGTGGAAAACGTGTCTTTGTAAGCTGCCTTGAAGGTAGGGAATATGTATTGTTTGACCGTATCTATCTTCCTGGGAGTAGTATGAATCAAAATGTCTCGTTTATCATGACCGATTTTCCGGATAAATTCCGGAGCCCAATTTTCAAAATCAACCAGGTTGAACTTCATAGTGCGTTCAACCAAATCGCTTTCACGTCTCAGAGCCTTTTCTGCCGGTCGCACTTTACCAGTAACGTAAATATCATTGTCGTATACTTTTGCCGTTTGTTTAAATTCTTTATAGCCACTTTCGAAACTGTTTTCAAAGTCTGGTCTCCCGGACGGATAGCCCTGGACTACTTCACCAGTTTGCCTGGCTTCGTCAGTTTGAACTGGTTTGCCACTTTCAGCAGGAACTTCATTGTTTTCGGCTGTATGTCGTTCACGTGTGTTACCGTTTTCACCTTCTGGCTTTTCAGCTTGTTCAGGTTCGGGGTTGACATTTTTATCCCCTTGTTCAGCATTGCTTTCCTGCGGTAACTGCGTACCCGTCTGCCCCAAAGCATATTGCTCTGCATCCCCTTTCATTACATGGTAAGAATAGTCTACTACGTCAATCGGCTTAATCTTTTCAGGTGTTACGCCTTCATCCTGGAAAAGTGCGGTTGCATCTTCTTTAGGATTCCCTAGCTGATTGATAATGTTGGCCATGGTAGAGAAAAATTCTGTCGTGTTCTTGCTTCCCCGTCCACTTTCGTCTACAAATTGCAGAATGGCGTGAGCTTCTGGTGTAAGATCCGGAAGCAAGGCTTGTTCCTGTAAATAGATGCTCAGCTTGGTGTTATTTTTACGCAAGCCGTCCAGTCGGTTCCCGGCCTCTGCAATAGGATTGGTTACGTTGATATTATAACGCATCCCGTCATGGATTCTCTTATTCAGCAGGGCAAAAACAGGAGAAACCTGCAACATGGCATTGGTGTAGCTCTTGATGGGGCTGTCCGTATCCATGGTAACAAGATTCAGCAGACGTTCACTGCCATCCCCGTAGGCCATGGCAAACACCGCATTTCGGGCCCGTTCCACGCCTTCTTTGCTGGGTTCCATACGGTTATTCAGGAGCGGATTCAGCTTGTTGGGGTCTCCATCCGTAATGTCTTTCAGAACGGAAAGAACATAGTCGTTGGCATTGGCCGTAGTTACCAGGGAATGAGAAGTATTGTCGATGAATCTTTCAAGTGTGGAGTCCTTGACTTTTTTAGAGTCAAGCACAGCCCGTTCGGCTGCGTTCATTTCAGCTCCGCCCACTTTAGAGGTAATAATCTTTTCCATCTCGTCCGGAGAGGCGCTGACTTCTCTAACAAGGACGGGATTCTTCATCTTGTCAACAGCACCAGGGTTCAGACCCAGCCTTTGGGCGTTCGCTTTCAGGGCCTTCTTGTAAGCCTCTCCCCTGCCGTTTCCATAAGCCGCCTTGATACCCATGGCACGGCCATTCCCATTCAGGACAATGCCGCTGGAATTGACTACGGGCGCGCCGGTATTAATCATCTGACTGTCCATCAGTCTGCCGGGGTCCAGCTTATTGGAGATGGAAATAACCTGCTGACGCATGGTAGCATTGTTTCTGTCTCTGGGCTGGAACTGGGAAGGATAGGCCGGGTTCGTCCGGATATTCATTCCGCTGTCCGTATCGTGAGAAACTACCAGGTCGTTGGCATCTGCCAGCCGGTATTGTGCTTTGTATTTGGTCTGATCGTCGCTTTCGATGGTTGTAGTATTTCCTCTGGGGCTATTGGCATACCGCTGTTCCTGTGCGCCAGAATTAGTTACAGGCGCGTTTTCCTGCATACTGGAGGGATTTACCGTGCTACTGCTTTCCGTGGCCTGTGCGGGTGCCTGGGGAGCCTGCTGGAGCATTTTAGGTTGCTCACGCACCATATCTTCCAGCGCTTTCCGGTCCCATTCGCGGATTTTACTGAAAAGCTCCGCTGCCTTCTGGTCCCCATTCATAGCACGCTGAGCCAGATTAATCAGGCCGTTGCTGTAGCCATTGGGGTTGCCGTTAAAGGAATACGGAGCATAGATTTTATTGTTCAGGAAAGGCCGGTGTACAAACGGGATCCGGTTCAGATTCTCAAAGGTGGGCAGGGTGCCTTTCTGCTTCTGAGCGGTTGTGGTAGTCGTTTGCTTCTGGACCGCAGGACCGGCAGCAGGCTTCTGTACGTTATTGTCATCGGAAAGGCCCATTTCATCCCGGAGTTCAGAAAGGATTCTGTTGGTCTCCACGTCGGCAGCATCGTTTTGTTTCTTGACGGCGTTGTAAACGGATTCAATGACGTTGGGGTTCTTACTGGTCAGGGCCTCGTCAATGGCATTATTCAGGTCAGGATCATTAAACTGGTGCTGGTTCTCTTTCAGGTAGTCCACCATGTCCTTGCTGTTTTTGGCCGTGGTGAATACATCTTCAATCTTGCTGGGGTCATTGGAACCAAGAGCATCATCAATGGTATCCTTCATTTCAAATTCGTCAAATTCCCGCTGATTCTCTTTCAGATAATCCGTCATATCCTTCAGAGAAATACCGCTGACGGTGCTGCTTACACCGCCACCGGCACGTCTGCTGTTACCACCGCCTTTGTAGTTGGTGAAGTCCAGGTCAAGGTGTCCACCGGTGGAATTGGGGGACGGGTGTTCGTATTCATCCAGAACTTCAATGCCCCGCTTCTCACATTCTTCAATAAACTGGTGACGCTTTTTCTGGTCATCCAACACACCGCCGGACACGTCCAGTTTCACACCGGCATAGTGGGAATGAGGGCCGTCCGCATGGACTCCGGAGTCGTTACCGGAGGTAACGGTCAAGGGTACGCCAAAAGTGTTGTAATATACATCGGCAATATCCGCCAGGCCCGCCTTGGTAACGTCCTTCACGTTTTCCACGTCAACGGAATCATCCAGCCGGTCCCATGTTTTCCCTTCAGTGTTCACCATCATTTGCGGAGTGAAAGAAGAACCGGAAGACGTGGAACCGCCGCCGTTCTGCATTTTGCTCATAACGGAAGCTACATATTGATTTACAGAAGGCCCGTTACTTAAAGGAGCATCGAAAGAATACTCGTTGCCTTCATCGTCAATCCCGGTGGATAAACCATCGGCGTACCGTTTACCATTCTGCTCTCCTGCATACCAGGCTGCGGCAGCGCCCTCCGGGCCATAGTCCCGCACATACTGCTCCAGCTTGTGTTTTGCCGTGGCGTTGTAGTCGTCCACGTTGTTCATATCACCAACATGGCCCAATGCTTCCTTGGACCATTCATCCCAGTTGGAAGGAAGAATCTGCATGGAACCATAAGCACCGGTGGAGCTGTTGACCGCTTCCGTATCCCCGCCGCTTTCCTGTCCGGTAATCGCGCTGGCAAGGTCATCGGTCACACTGGAAATGTCTTCACCGGAGGAAGCCGGGGCGGTAGCTTCTTCATTTTCGGAAGATACCGTTTCTTCCGGTCCTACGGTTGCCGTGGTATCAATGGTTTCATCGAGAGTGCTGCCACTAGGCCCGTTGTTATTATTGTCGGGTCCGCCGTTTTCGAGAGTAGGGCCGTTTTCGTTCGGATCATTGGGGTTAAATTCTTTGGCATTTGCTTCAATGGTATCACGGTCAGCCCATTTCCGGGCCACCCGGCTTCCAAGAGCGCCCACACCACCGAATAACATACCAGGTCCAAAAGCGGCAGCTGCTTCGTCTTTCTGGCCTTGCGTCCATTCAAAGGGATTCACAATACTGGTAAGGCCGCCAGGTTGTTTCCCTTTTGCATAGTCGGTGGAACCTCTCTGCGCACCTTCTTCCCAGGATTGCTGTAATGCACCACCGGTAATACCGGCAGCCCCCAATGCGGCTTTCCCTAACTTGGAATTGATGTTTTTGCCGAACATAGTACCAAGTCCCAAAGATTCAACGGAATTGGAAAGAGCCAGGAGCGGGGTCTGGATCAATGTGTTCACGGCAGCAGCTTTTTGCAGCTGGCCTTTGTCCGTGATTCCTTCTTCCTTCATGTCCTGGATTACATTACCGGATTCGCTGGATACTTCGATAGGGGTTTTGGCTACGTTCGCAACAATCAGGCTGCCGTATTTGCTGGACAGTGCTTTAGCAAGGGAAGGCAGCCCGTGAGCTGCCGCCTTTCCCGCGAAATAGTTTGCCAGGGTGCTCAGATTGCCAACACCGGCAGCCCCGGCAGCGGTTCCCAGTGCCGCCGTTTCAGCGCCCATCATCAAAGCAGAACCGGTCATATTCCCTGCATCGTAAGCCAGCCCCTGAGGATCCGTGATGTATGCCATGGGATTGGACGTAATGGTGTCAAAGTTCCAGTTGTGGGTCCGGGTGTTTCGTTCTGCAATAGCCTTCAAGTCATCGGCCATATCTCCGCCTACGCCTGCAAAAGTGTCTGCAAGGGTAGCCTGGCCGGACAGTACGCCGGAAGCCCCGGCCTTGATGCCGGAAAGAATGTTGTCTAAGAATCCTGCATTTTTAAAGTTTTCTTCTCTGCTAAGGGGCGCATCTGCATCACTACGCCCCGTAATGGGGTTATAGTAGTATTCCTTATCTTCAATGGCACCGGTATTGGGATCAATACCATAGAACTCGTTTTCTTCTTTGTCGATTTTCTCAAACGGATCAAAAGCCATTGTTCACACTCCTTTTATAGTCCGAAAGCGGACCAGTTTGTATCGCTAAACAGCTTTTCGGCAAGGTCATTGCCATAGCGTTTTCTGGCCGCTTCCATCATGCCTTCTTTGTCCAGGCCCTGATCCCCGGCCTGCTGGTTGTATTGCAGGGCCTGCGTCCATTCGCTTAATTTCAAGCGATAGATATTATCCAGTGCGGGGTCCGGTCTGTCTCCGTAAATGCTTTTATATGCCTTGTCTCCTACGTTTTGAAGCCAGGAGAAAAAGCCTCCGGAGGAACCACCGCCAGGAGAAGGCTGGGCCGGGCTGCCACCACCGCCACCATTACCGTCTCCACCGGTTGCAGGTGTTTCAGCTTCGGGAGGTCCGTCCCATGTTCCGATGCCGGTTTGCCGGACTGCGGCGTCAATTGCATCACTGATTTCTTCCGGGCTGAGGTTGTTTTCAATGCTTGCCAGATATTGGTATACTTCCGTGGGGTTGGTTTTCCCGGTTTTCAATACTGTGCCGATTGCCCCAATCAGTTTGTTTTTAGCTGCTGTGCTGGGCTTCGGGTCCTCCCCTACGGTTGTGTCACCATAGGCCACGGAGGTTTGCCGGAGCAGTTCAGCTATGGTCTTTGGTTGTTTCTTCAAGCTGCCGGTAAGTCCACTCCGGGAACTGCCGAGTCCTTTGCCCAAGGCAATCTGTACAAGTTGTTCCGGTGTAGCGTTCGGATAGATTTTAGCGGCGAGGGAAACACGGTTGGCAATTTTCTGCTGTTCTGCTTGCAGGGCCAAATTGGTTTTGTATCTTGCCATTTCCTTGTTGATTTGCAAATTGAATTTGGCAAGGTCTTTGGTGTTTTGCAGGTTATCTTTTGCAAATTTCTCTTTCTGTGCAAACTGATGGTCCGACTTTTTGTACCACTGTTCGTTCTGCCACAGAGTCGGATAAAATACCGCGTTCTTGAGGAACAAGTTAGCCGCCTCCGGATTATCTTTGGACAGCTGTACAATCTTTTCCTGGAACTGTGCGGTAGTCGGGTCAGCCGTAAGCAGGTCTTTCAAGTCAAGCTGCGTATTATGGTCTTTCACTTTCTGATCGTAGGAGTCGGCCATCATTTCCAGGGTAGACATGGTTTTGGCAATCCGGTCCTCGTCAAACCCATCTTTTAACATAGCAAGGCGCTGTTGCATCAGCCATTTGGTCTTGTCAAATTTCATCCGTTCATTAGGGTCCTGTTTAGGGACCGGCTGAGGGGACGGGAGCTGGCTTGCAGCTGCCGTGGACTGCTGTTGCTGATCCGCAGCAGGGGCCGGTGCTACCGGCTGAGCAATATTGCCCCCTGCGTTCACGGTATCAAGCATCTGTTGAACTGCCGGGTCTCCTGCGTTCTGCTGTAAGGCGTTTCCTACCTGCTGGAGCTCCTGGGCCTGCCGGAGCTGGAAGTTGGAAGGGATAATTGCTTCAGGAGACGTATCTACAGCAGCCCCGCCAACTCCATTCGCGTTGGCCGTATCAGCGGGGCTTGACTGAAAAAAACCGTTGCCGGAAATCCCTAAACCTGGCTGCTGCCCGTTTCTAATCTGTTGTTCCAGTTCCAGCTGGTCAAGAACCTGCATACGCGGATCCTGCTGATAGTCAGTAGAACCAATAGCAATAGTGGGCTGCTGTTGAGCTGCTGCGGCGGCCGGGGCCGTATTACCGGAAATACCGATAGCACCAGTGGCACCGGGAGTGCCGTTGATAATATTGGAGTCATTCTGCATGCTCTGTTCCCATGCCTTTTGTGCTGCCTGGTTGTCCTGCAAGGGGGCAATCTGCTGAGCACTGGGAATGGAAGCGTCGCCGATGGAAATCTGGTCCAGGGCCTGAGCCTGCTGCTCAGGAGTGACAGTCGGTTCAAATCCGTTCAGGGAAGCTGCGGCGTTCTCCAGGATTTTCTGTTCCCCGCGCTTATTGTAGTTGTCTGCAAGGGTGGACCCTGCCATATATCCCAGTGAAAAATAAGGATCATTGTAGGCCAGTTTGGCCCAGTTCACTTGCTGTTTCGTGTTTTTCGGTGCGTACTTAGCATAAGTGTTCGTTACAGTGCTAGTTGCCATTGTACCCTCCTATAATCACCATTCATCAGTTCCACCCACGGCCACAATGCCGTTGGCGTAATACCGGTTGTCACCAGTCAGTTTCATATCGTATACCCTTGCAGTTTCAAGCGGAGCATAGCCGAATACGCGCGCCGTTCCGGATTCCGTAAGGATCGTATCTCCTGCATGGAGTTCTTTCAGGGTTGCCAGGGTGCCATCTTCCTTGATGAAAGGCTGGGTAAATGTGGTATCCACCTTGAAAACATCATCACCATCAAAGGCAATCAGACGGAAGGTGTCTGCTCTGCCGTTCTTCAATACATCCACAACAGTTTCAACGGTTTCATTCCCGCCCTTGGAAGGACAAATAACCTTGTCGCCCGCCTTAATTGCGGAAATCTTTTTGGTTCCATTCGGCGTCTTGATTTTCGTGTTGCCGGTAAAGCAGAAAATGCCGCCGCTGTTGGAAGCATAGCCAGCCAGAAGGCCACCAAAGAGGCCGCTTCCCCCGCTGGTTTTCTGGGTTGCCGTTGTAGTGCCCTGACCGGAAACACCTGCAAGGGCGCTGTTGGTAGCACCGTTGAGGCCCAGAGAAGCGTTCCAGAGGTTGAGTGCGGGCTGCTGGGCTGCTTCCTGGGCAGCTGCACCCGTGCTGATCCCCGCATTGGCCCCACTCATCTGCTGGCCATACAGCTGGCTGAGGAGGCCGATGTTATTGTTGTAGGCATTGGCCATGGCCTGAGAAGCAGCATCGTTGATGTCTGCAATCCCCTTATTGGTCACACTGGAATTTAGCACACCATTCGCGCCCAAAGTATTGAGCATGTTCCCCATGGAGGAATTGACTCCCTGCTGGATCTGATTCTGCATGTTCTGGGTATAGGCGGTAGGCAGCTGGCCATTAATCAGCCCCTGTACACCCTGCTGGGCGTTGGCAATCTGCCCCTGGGCGTTATGGTTCAGCTGGTTAAAGTCAACCTGCGTGGCGCCGATAGAGTCCTGGAGGATATTCCGTGCCACATTGTTCAGCCATAAGGCGTTGGGGGAAACGGCTTCGGAATAGTCCGCGGCCTGCCGCTGGAGTCTTTTTTCTTCTTCGGTAGGCGTGTAGCTCTGCACCGTTGTGTTGCTGGAGCCCTTTTTATGGAGCTGTAAAACTAAATCAAACATTCATTCATCACTCGCTTTCCCTGGAAAGGTTTGGAGCTTCGTGGCCCATGTACTCCGTTACCCAGTAATCAGGACGGTGGGAAATCTCATTGATTCCCTTGAAGGTAATCACCACATATCTGTCCAGCTTATCCTTGCAGATGTATCGTTCCTGTCCGTTGATATGCTGTTCCTTGATAATCTTCCATCCCCAGAAACGGATATACGGTCTGATCCGGCGCGTACAAATGGTGCTGATACATTTCAGGCCGTTCTGCCGGCAATACAGTTCTGCCAGGTCCCGCCAGAATTTAGCATCCCCGCACAAGTCGTAGATAACAAAGATGCCTGTATCCGCCTCCGGTTTCATGACACAAATCCCGCGGTCCTCTAGAAAGTTGAGTGTAAAGCCGGGTGGGACTGATACATAGTCTCCCGTCTTTTGCTTGTATAGGGCCATCCATTCTTCAAACGTCCTTGCGTTCGCTCTCGTGACCTTCTTCTTTTCCGTTTCCATCTTCCGTTTCCTTTCCTCCTTCCATTCTTTGGTCCTGCTTCGGCCCGCAGTCAGCCCCGGCCCGTTTGGGCAGTGGCGGTGCTGGCCGGTCTTTGTTGTTGTCTATTTCCCACGTGTCCGGTATCCCATCTTCGTCCTTATCCACCAGGGCTTTTCCCAGCACGCAGAAAGTACCGACAACGGCCACTCCGAAATAGGTCCCTGCAAACTGGTTGACCGCAGCGTAGTTGACTTTCCCAGTCACCCAGAATTCCAGCAGGAGCCCGATTAAATAGAGGCTTCCCACACTGATGAAGATTCCCGCATAAAGAAGCAGGAACAGCCTGGGGAGCCCTGTAATTTTCATTTTGGTTACGCCTCTATTGAGCGTCCGGATCCATTTGCTTATTCTGTCCATGATTCAATTTTCTCCGGCATAAAGATTGATAAAATCAATCGCAACATTCCCGTCTGTCTCAATTCCCAGAACGGAGTCACGGCATACGGAAAAACAGTGAACCACACGGCGCTTTCTCCCCACCTTAAAAGGAACGTCTTTATTCGCCCATTTAAGGTGGAGTGTCCCGCTTCCGGTCACATCCAGATCAAACTTCCTTGTGATAATGCTTGTAGAGGACGAGAGCTGCCGTGTGACGAGTTTTTGCTCTATGGGGGTACCGTTATCTGTCGTGTACCGTTTCGCCCATCTGTAGAGCGATTTCCCGCCCGCTATGATGATTCCGTCCTGTGTATCTGCCATGTCCTTAATGTCCAAGGGAAAAGAAAGTTCCACACAGGCCCCCATATCATACTGGAGGCAGTACAGGTTCCCGGTGTTGGCCTTGGTATTCGGCTGGATAATCAGCTGACGTTTGCGGACCAGGTTATACAGCCGGGGGTGGTTCACTTCTTTTTCCAGGTTCCGGTTGAACTTCCTTCCCAGTTCGTTGATGGTAAAGTTCCCGTAGTTCTGCACGGCCTCCAGGGTACGCAGGCCCTTGTTGGTGCAGAAGGCTATGGTGCTTCCCAGAACGATGATCCCGTCCGCTGTCAGCACGTCCGAATTATCCCCGGCAAGGGAAGTGTTCCAGCTGGTGTAGAAACCGTTGGTGTCATACACCTTTCCGTTGCTCTTGAAGGTGGCAATATCGCCGCTGATCGGGAGGACTTTCAGAATATCTCCATCATCTTTGTAGCCAGCTTCCAGCCATTTAGAGGAGCTGTCGGAATCAGTATCTTCTTTCCAGCCATCTTCGTAGGGATTCCCGGTAGCGGAGTAATAGATATTGTCATCCCCCATACAGGAAATAACCAGCCTGCTCATGCTCTCCCAAACGTAGTCACAGTTGTAGGAGGCTTCAATGGTTGCCACCGTATGGGCGGAAGGATCATAATACTGGAGCTTTCCCCCGCTTGCGATGAACACCTTGCCATCAAACCGGCAATAGTTCGGCTTCCTTGTTCCGGTCAGCGTTCCCGCCTGGTTGTGTAGGGTATCCAGATTTTCTTCCCAGATTGAACCGTCAGACAGGCATACAAGGAATTGGTTCAGACCGTTGTTGTAGAACACGGAAAGGATTTCCTTGTCATAGGTCACAAGAGGGGCGGAAAGACCGCCCCTTGTCACCAGCCGGTTAAAGTCGTATTCAAAGTTCTGGATAACCTGATATTCGTTTTCCTGGAGTTGTTGCGGAGGAACGGCGGTATTAATACCGCCAGTGAAATCAGAACATGAAAGAATGTTGATATTCTTCTTTTCCATCGCTGCCATTATTCCACCTTCTTCATTTACGAACGGCCTCCTGCATCGTAAGAACGGCTTCTCTTTTTGCGGCCATTACACCGTTCTCTCCCAGATTTTCATAGCACTTGTACATTTCTTCGAACGCTTGCTTGTCATCTGCTGTGGGAGAATTTTGCTTGAACTTAATGTACATATCATTGAGTGATGCGCGCAATATAAGTTGCATACCCTTGCGCATGGCTTGAAGCCCGGAAAAATACGCGTACGCGTACCCGGACACCGCCCCGACCGCAAGGCCAAGGGCGGTGTTTAAAATGTTCGATAAAATCGTTTCCAAGTTGTCGTCCCTTCTTGTAATCCAGATCCGGAGCTAGGGCTGCTAATCACTAGCAGCCCTATAAAGAATCAGGCTAAAGTACCAACCAATCCGATGGATAATGTGAAAGGTTGCGTCGGATTTAAATCAAAGTTGGGGGCAACAACAAACTCCTGTTCTGCAAGGTTTTGGGTTGTATCAAGGTTCAAAATAGCGGGATAAAGACTCGCACCCTGAGATAATTGCAGCGCTAAGACATTCACGGATGCAAACGCACTGCACTGCACATTGCTCACCTTAATCCTATTCTTTTCAGCGTCATAGCTTAAGTCATAAGATTCAAGGGTATAAGCACCCGTGGTGTCTTTAATATTACTTCCGCTATAGGAATAATATCCCCCATTTACCTGTTGCAAAGTAATCTCTTGATTCATGAATTCTACTTGGGCATTGTCATCCTTTACTGCAGCGGTAGCGCTAATCACCATCCCATCGGTTACTTCTAAGGTTACTTTATTGCTGCCCTGGTCCACGCCATTTACTGTAATGTGCCCCGGTGTATAACCATTATTGGCAGTAATTAGAAAAGTAATGGGCGGGAAAGATAATGTATATTCGTCTCCGGCATTGCTAATAACGGAACCCATCAATGCTAAATCGATGTTTCCATTGGCTACTTGAACAACCGTAAAACTTTTCCTACCCACGTCGATAGACTTGATTGCCGTGCCCATTTGCCCAGGCATATATTTTTCGGTACTGTTTTTCTTGGCCCGGATAGCATCAGCAATGTTTTTTAAACTTTCGTCGTTGACCAGTACATTCATGGTTAGTACGCCTCCTTATTTCCATCTTCGATTACAGCGGAAGTTCCAGTAAGGGTAGTTTCCCCGGCAGTGATAATCTGAACAAGGTCCTCCCTGGTAATCTTGGCTTCTACTTTGATTTCGCCTACATCCACTGTAATACTCGCCTCCCCCTGAAGCATTGCATCCACAACATTCTGTCTTGTCACTTTGATTTCCATTAGTAACTCACTCCATTTCCATCTATGATATTTGTAATAGCTGCAGCAATAGCAGTTGCTACTGCTCCAGATGTTACCAGGTTTGTGCTGCCGTCCGTTACTGTAGTATCGATAACCGGCTTATTTAAGATCTGCGACACACCACTTTCAGCGTTCCAGTCCGCATTGATCTGCCCAGCAGCCGCCTGCATAGCAGATAAGGCGGCAGCCGCTGCCGATTCGGCCGCATTGGTCTCGCTGGTTTTAGCAGCGGATGCACTGGATGCCGCTGCCGTCTGGCTGTTTTTAGCGTTTGTCGCACTGGTAGATGCGGCACTGGCAGAGGTGGCCACCGCGCTTGCAGAACTGGCAGCCGCCGTAGCACTGGAAGCCGCGTTTGTTTCTGAGGTTTTAGCATTTGTTTCCGAAGCACTAGCCGCAGTCTCGGAAGCCTTAGCGTTTTTCTCACTTGTTGCCGCAGCTGTGGCGCTGGAGGTGGCATTTGTCTCGGACGTTTTCGCATTGGTCTCGGAGGTGCTGGTAGCTTTCTGAGAGGCAAGAGCCGCCGTTTCGGAAGCCTTGGCGTTGATTTCGCTGGTTGCCGCTGCCGTTGCGCTGTTAGCGGCTGCCGTAGCAGAATTAGCCGAACTGGTGGCGGAATTGGCTGCGTTCGTAGCACTTGTGGCCGCATTGGTTTCAGAAGTTTTCGCTGCCGCCTGGGATGCTGCTGCCGCGGTCTGCGAAGCCTGAACTTCTTTTTCTGCTTTCTGAATTTCCTCGTAGATATTGTCATACTGACTTGGACTGCTATCCTGGGGGATTTCATTGGTTGTCAGGCCGCTTTGCCCCACTCTAATGTCCAGGCTGTTGACGGTAATGGTTTTCACCGTGGTCCCGTCACTCTCTGTTTTCTGACCAAATACATTGACGTTAAAAGTCCCTTCTCCCTTCAGAACTTCCCACGGAATGATACAGTTGCCGTTGTTGTCGATTTCCTCATTGAAAAAGAGCGGCTTACCGTCTGTGATAAGGTCGCTCTCTGTTCGTTTGAACTGTGCTGTTTTATTGGTCCCGTCCCAGTCCTCTGTGAACTGGAAGTTTGCCTGAAGGTATCCGCTGGAATCAGCTACCACAGGATCACGGGATAACAGGTACAAGGTCTGATACTTCACATAGAATTTTAGGATCAAGTCGCTTCACCTTCCTTTTGGATAGGATCGTAAACCATCTCATTGTCTTTCAGCACGTAGTCTCTTGGGTTATCTAATATGGTTTCGCTGCCGAACACGATAGCGCCGTCAATCGGAGCTGGAAGGGTATTCGCCAGGCCGTAACACCTTTTTGTTTTTTCATTGATTATGTAGTAAATCATTATTTTACTCCTATAATCCAATATGCGACCCAATGGTCGCTTCCGGCATTGTCGCAATAGTAAATCCGGGAACCGTAGGCACTCTTGAGATAGTCGTTCTGAGTCTCCTCACTCGGCGCACTATAAGACGTAACTTGCATCGGCTGGTCCCATCTGTGATAGTTATCGTTGGATTCATAAGCCCCTTGCGTGTAACAGTGCCAAATGCATTGCGACTCAGTGTAGCCAGATGGCAGGGGGACGGTAACACAGCCATTGTTCACATCGTCATCCGCCCACAGAACGCCCTTCATAATGGTTACCGTCTTGACGTTGTAACCGTTTATCCGAACTACAGAGCCGTCAATGGTCCCGCTTTTAAGAGTTGCCCCGGTAATGTTCCCGCTGGAATCTACAGAAAAGCTCCCAGATGAGTTTTTAATGGTTGAGCCAACTAGGGTAGTTCCTGTAATGGTGCCCCCCGTCAGTGTTCCCACATTGGCGCTGATAGCGCTTAGGCTATCCACCTTGATTTTTCCAGCCGTCACTGCTCCGGCAGCGATATTTTCCGCAAGAACTGCGCTTGCACCTATTTTCCCTGCTGTAACGGCGTTGGCTGCAATCTTTTCCGTAGTGATTGCTCCGGCCAGAATCTTGTCGGCGTTGACAGCATTACTTGCAATCTTTTCTGCCTTGACTGCTCCATCCTGGATCCAGTCAGAACCAACCACCTTTGTTACGTCAGCATTGACCGTTTCGGACCATTCGCCATTCCCGAAGCAGTCATAATAGCGGTATTTGAAGTCGTAATTGCCTTCAAGAATCCCGATTTGAAATACACTGTTCTCGGTATAGAAAGAATGTTCATCATTTGTACTTGTGTTGGTTGCAAGGATTTCCATTCCTGTGCAGTTAGTCGGTAAGGCTGCCATATGAACGTTGAACCCCTGAAACAGGTTCTCAATCGTTGGGGCTGTAGGGGCTGTTGGCTGTGCCAGTTCATACTGGTGTGTCTTGGGAGCACCATACGTTCCAAAGATGGACCGGGCGAATAGGTAGGCGGTGCCGGACCGTTCACTGGGTACAGCATCAGACGTAAGGGCGCTGGTACTGTCCAGCATCCCTTTATACTTCCCTGCATCCGTGTTTTCCCGGAGTTCATACCCATCAAAATAATCCTGCGTGTTGACTGCCGCCCACTGCCAGTGTGGTGTTCCGCCTTCCCATGTGACGGTAAACTGATCCGGAGCGTTTGGAAGGTGGCTGGCACCATTCACGGTGATATCCGCCGTTGGAGCTGCATCGAAGTCACAGCTAATGCCAAACTTGTTAATGGCTACCACCTTAATGGTGTAGGTGGTTCCCGCCGTCAGTTTCTTTACTGTGTAGGTTACGCCATTGGCGTTCCCTGCATATTGATATTGGCCGGTAGTTCCGGCCTTGTACCATACGGAAGCACCGCTATAGCCGGTCACTGTTCCCTTCTCCCAGGTAACGTATACATCGTTTTCCGGGTAACCTAAATCATCGGTCACGTGTTCTTCCAAAAGGGTAATGTTTGTAGCCTGTCCATAGGCCGTTGACGTGTTTTCAATGGCTTCAGATACACCGCTTGAAACATTCCCGGCGAACTTTAACAGGGCCTTTTTCAGCTGGGCAACAAACGTGCGCCCGTCCCCGGATACGCTGTTGGGAATCTTTTGAATATCATCACTGGAAAATTTGTTGTCCGCCATGGTTCACATCACCCCTGTGGCTGGTTGGCTGCCGTAACAGGCCCGTTGACGGCTGCTGCTATAGCCTGGTTGATTTCATTCAGCAGGGCCTTGTCCTGGCTAACATCCAATGCCTCCTGGTTCTGGCAATAGATGGCAGCCAGCTTGATGCAAACCTGATTCAATGCCAGTTGGGAGAAAGGCATATCATCATCCAGTTCCACCCTTTTGGTATTGGCGAAATAGCGGATGGTAACGGGAGGATCATCCAGTGTTTTGATGGTATTCCCGGTTATTTTGATGGGGAATTTCCCTGCCGTCCGGACAAATTCTTTCGGCAGCGCTGTTTCTTCTTCCGTCAGTGTTAAATTATTGAGGAACAGGGGAGAACCTGCCCCCACCAGAAAAGAGGAAACGTATTGAATGGTCTCGTTCAGATAGCTCAGGATTTCATTGTCATCCAGGCCGACTTCATCCCGGTCGTTGATTTTGTCCCGGATCTGATTGATGGCCACATCCACTAACATGTTCATTGTTTCATTCGTCCTCCTTTCTCATATCAGCACATAAACGGCATTTTGATTTTTACATTGGAGTATCTTCTCTCCGGTACAATACTGCTTACAAGGCGGTTTACTTCGCCCATGAGAACGTCATTATTGGGATTCTGTTCCAGGATCATGGCTACAATCTTCACAATGCAGTCAAAGAAAATATCCGGGAGGCTAATGGTGCCCGTTTCAATGTCCTCTATCTCGTTTAACTTGGCACGATATAAGAGGTCAAAGTCGCTCCTTGCATAGATTCTTCCGGCAAATACTCTATAGGTTCCAAAAGGAAGCTCATCCTCCAGGGTAACGGGAGACAGATGGTATTTATCTTTTGCCCTTGCCACCCGGACTAACAGGATGAAATCGTCCGGCAGCTCTGCACCCGTCTTTTCAAAGTCGTAGTGCTCTTTCTCCGGTTCATCTTCCCCTCTGGATTCGTTGTATTCATCAACGGCCTTGTTCATCTCGTCAACACGATATTCCTTAATCTTTTCCAGGAAATCGCTGTTGCTCAATGCGTAAGACTGGTTCAAATATCGGATACATTCGTTTATGGCATTGAGCATATCGTAGCTGGAATATTTCACCTCATCATTGTCGTTTAGCTTGTACCGGACCTGACGGGATATTCTTTTTGCGGTAATACTCATATCTCTACACCCCGCTTTTAAAAGAACCGGCGTTCATGTTCCATACACAGCCGTGGGTTTTCTCTCGTCCACTTTCTAATCTGGGCAACATATTTGGCTTCTTCTCCCACAGACCGGTAAAAGGTGGCAAGACGTAAAGTCGGGTCCAGGGTCCACAGTTCCTGAGGAATGGCGAACATGATTTGCTTTTCATCGCTTTTCCCCTGATTGATGGTGTTGCCGACAATCTTTGAAATCTCTACGGCATCCAGGGCGTCCCGCAGGTCAACCTTATTGGTCAGCGCTACACCGCCTTTTCCATCGTTTAAATCCGTGAGTTTCTGCTCATAAATGGCCATGTTTGTGAATCACTTCCGTTCTTTTTCATGGTTAGTGCTAAAAAATAAAGCGTACACAATACGGACAGTTCCACATTGTGTACGCTGCTTTTGTTTGAACCATGCACCAGCTTTCTTAGCCGGTGCACAGTCAATCATTGGAATAAGGTCAAATCTTGATATTGGTGATGGAACCGTGTGCCTGGGGCTGAGTGCATTTCAGGCCAATAGAGCCTTCAATCACAAATTCAGAATAGTTACCTTTCTTGGCAAGGCCGGTGACTTCATGGGTACGGTCGAACCATTTCAGGGTCATATACTGAGTGTCGATAGCATCAATTCTGTCGTTCGGATAGAACAGGTGAGGATGGGCGGTAACGATACCGAAATCGCTTTCGTAGGTATCTGCTACCAGGTTCAGTTTCTTTTCTGCGCCTTTGCGGATATTGGTGGAGTTGGCCAGCAGCTGTTTGCTGAACCGTCTCTTGTTGATGGGGTTCATCCACAGGTCGCCAGGATGGGCACCGCGCAGCTGAGCTTTGTACAGCATGGAATCAATGTCATCCAGGGTGGATTCTGCTTTACCGCCCAGGTCTACCACGTTGTTCCGTTCTACCTTCACATTGGTGCCTGCATCGGTAGGTTTCACCTGTTTGGAGGCAACGGCATCAATAGCGCCTTTCATGGTGCTGTAGATGTTGAAGGTGGTGGAGGACTTTACGTTCACATAGTAAGGAACGTCAGCTTTCAAGCCAGCGGGCAGGGTGTCAGCCACAAAGAAGATGAAGTCGCCGGTGGACAGTTCATGATTTGCGGTGGTGGTGCACAGGCCGCTGGTAGCAACGGTCACATCCAGTGCAGAGGAGTTCAGGAAATAAGGAATACCGCCAGTTTCAGCCGGTACGGAGGCCGTGCCCTTTACTCTGGCTTCGTTGGTTACCAGGGCATATTCAATGTCTTTGGCATGGGCCAGGAAAGCGTTCTGCTTCTGACGGACAAATTCATCCTGTTCAGTGTAGATTTTTTCGGTTTTCCGCTGCATGTCGGATACCCAGCCGGTATTCTGGAAAATCTGGACGTTGTTAGACAGGCTTCTCAGGCTGCCGACTTTTTCCGTCTTGTAATCTTCCTTTTCCAGATGGGCGTTCTTGATGGGCGGGCGCAGGGCCTCAGTGATCCAACTAAATTCAGGTTCCTTTGCGTTTGCGTCTGCCGTCAGGCTGGACAGGAAAGGAGTGGTAGTCGGGTCAATGTTGGTGATAATCGGAGAAAAATCTTCCGCATTACCAAATGCTTCAAAGGTTAAGGACTGGGATTCGCTAGGGCCGGGATCTCTAATTACTGCCATTGTAGTCACCTCGTAATAAAATTTTTGTTATGAAAAAACCGTCCCGGAGGACGGCTGTTTCACCATTGGAATATGGATTTTCGGTTTAATTGAACTGTTATCTGCCACTGAAATACTTTTGGAACCATGCCTGCTTCTGCTGGTAGTTCATGTTTCTCAGGGCTCTTGCATCGGGCCGTTCCCGTGCGCTGCTGTTGCCAGCTCCGGGAGTTTCTACGGCGGGCGGACGGGAAACATGAGTCGGGACAGTTCCCACATTGGAAGCCTGGGCATAAAACGCTTTCCGGGTATCTTCGTAATACTTCTGGAGAATTTCTGCACCTCTTCGACTAATCTGTCCATTTTGCGCTCCGTTGATAACCTGGGCAATCTCTTGCGCTTGTTCATAGGGCATTTGCTTGTAGCGGGTGGCCAGCATCTTATCAATAGCCTGGAAATTAGGCTCCGTCTGCTGTGCGTTTGCTACAAAGGACTTCACATCGTTAAAGATAGCTTCTCTTTCGTTTTCTTTGTTCTGGGCCGCGCGCTGCTGTTCCATGATCCGTTCGCGGGTCTGGTTCAGGATCATCCCCTGGGCGTTCTGGAGGGCTGCTTCATACATCTGGGCCTTATTGATAAGGTCTTTATCATCGGTGTATTCTGCTGCATCCAGTTCTTCCTCCGTGATTCCGATTTGCTCCATGGCCTGTTTCTTGGCCATTTGGTTCACACGGTCATAGAATTTCCTGTTGGCTTCGACAGCCGTCTGTTTAGCCACTTCCGCGGTATCTTCGGTAGGAACCTGGGCGTTTAAGGCTTCTTCAAACCGCTTTTGCTTGTACGCCTTATACTGCGGTTTGTAAAGTTCCGGGATCCGGGATTCGTCCACCCTGCCCTGCTGGAGGGCATTAAGCAGTTCATTTTCCGTGTATTCCGGTTCCTTGGTAGTCTTTTCCAGGAATCCTTCTGTCAGCCCGGTATCCGTCTGGATGGCACCTTCCGGCTGCCGCTGGATGTTGTTGGGAATGGCGTTTGGATTAGCCGCTCCGGGGATGTAGGCAGGCTGGTTCGGCTGCTGTGCGCCCTGGGCTGCTGCCTGCGGTTTCATATCAACAATGGTTCTTTTCCCGGTAGCCGGGTCAATTACCAGCTTGACGCCACCTGCGACAATTTCCCGTGGTGCATTATTGCTGTTGCTGCCTCCGGTTTCCGGCGTGCTCTGGGTAGGAGCTGCCACTGCTTCCGTAGAGGGAGAGGGGGCAGCCGGTGCCGGTGCCTGGGCCTGCTGCGTGCTGGCTCCAGAATTGGCTCCAACATTGGTTTCTACTGCCGGTTGGGGGGTGGGCGCTGTAACTGCGCTCTCCGCTGCTGCCGGTGCCGGGCCGGTAATAGTCGTTCCATCCATTCGTTATCTACCTCCATTTTCTTTCTGTGCTTCAATCGCCTGGATCGCTTTATCCAGTTTGAATTGGTACAGCTTGCCTTTTTCAACGAGCTTATCCATATAGGCTTCCAGGTCCATAAGGATCCTGTATTTGGCTCTTGTCTCCATTAGGTCCTTGCTCGTATCTGCAAGGTCCTCCAATACTTCCTGCCGGGAGCGGACAAAGAAGGGCCGGAGAAGGTCTTTAATCTCTTTGGCCTTCTCAGCTTCCTTGATTCTGTCGTTGTACTCCTTGGCCAGTAGCCGCGGGTTGTTTCGTCTCGTCAAGACCTCCTCCCGCGTCAAAGGGGTTTTTCTTTCCCCATCTGCTGATATATCTAGCATCGTCCAGTCTCTCCTCCTGCATCACGTCACTGCTGTTCACGTCAATGTTCAGATACTTCTTCAGGGCCTGGATCTTGGCTTCCGGAGGAATGTCCTCATAGCTTACGCTCAGTTTTGGTGTGGATGCCTTGGCCAGTTCAAACTGTTCCTTAGCCTGTTCAACCGCAAGGGCCTGCTGTTGTGCCTGCGCCTGGGCCTGTTGAGCTTCTGCCTTCCGCTGCTGTGCTTCGGGACTGTCAGGATCAAGCAGGTAAGCATTGATATTTCGGATACCCATACTTTCCAGGAGTTTCTTGGCCGCCTCATACCAGCTATTTTCCGTAACGACTCCCATCTGCTGAAGCTGCGGGAAAAGCTGGTTAATCATGACCATCAGATACTGAATCTGTGCTTCCCTTGTCCCGGCTCCCTGGCCCACATTGATAATCAGGTCATAGTCGATGTTCAAATCGTCTTTGGTGATGGAAATGTTCTGATCCGTCAGCCGGAATATCTGCTCATCGTCCATATACTTCTGATTGAGAAGGATAATGTACTTGAACATGGGAACCACGAAGGATTCCGCAAACACCCTGGCAATATGCCTCATGCGCTTATCGGCAGCACCCATGATGGACGTAATGCCGGTAGCCGTTTTGTTTAAGCTATTGGAATCCAGCCCTTGATTGTACCGCGTGCTGCCGCTCTGGGACTCAATCTCGTTCTGTGCGTATTCAATGACCTGCATGGAAAGAGGACTGATGGAAAGCTGCTGCCCTGGCATGATTGCATCCGCGGGACTGCCATTGGTGGGGATGATTTCATCGTTGTCAATGAGTGCATCCATATCCACCTTGCTCATATCCACAAAGGTACGCGGGCTGTTGTTCTTTGCAACGTTCGTAATGATCTGCCGGAAAATAGCTGTCTTTAGATTCTGATGTTGTTCCAAAAGGTCAGAAAAGCCTTCATCCTCATTGAATACGGTGTTGGGGCTGGGCTCTGCTTCTGCGATAAAGAAGGGAGCAAATTCCATTTCGTTGGTGGAAATCCGGATAGGAGTGTCACCAATGGCGTGGACAATCAGGTGCTCATAAATTCCATCCCCGTTAAAATCAACGGACAGATAGCCTTCATACAGCTCAAACAGCTTGGAGGCATTGTCTCCATCATTGATGCGTCCCCCGGTGCTGCTGAGCTCCTTGTTTTTCAGGAGGTCATAAGTGGTGTACTTGGCATCTCCATCGGCCTTTTCCAGGGCCTCATCAATGTTTTCGTACACGCCCTCCCGCTCTTTCCGCTTGAGATAGTCGCCCGTCACCAGTTTCCGCTGTGCCTTGAATTTGGCATCCTGGAGATTGGAAGAGTCGGGTGTGAACCGCAATTCGGACGGGCTCATGTACTGAACCACGGGGTAATTGCTCTTAACGATGATTTTGTCGAACGTCACAATGGACAGGTCCGGAGCATCCTTGACCGGCTTAATAGACTGAATCTCCACGTGCCCGGCTTCGGCTTCCTCATTGAGCACCGCCATGATTTGATAGTCGTCTGCACCAATGAGAATCTGATAGGTCTCTCTATCTTCTTCCCGCTTCCAGTACACCTTGGCCACACCATAGTTGATGGACAGGGCCTTCTCCATAATGTCAGCGATGAAAAGCGGATAGCTGTTTTTCCGCTGGAGCTCATAGGTCAGGAGCTGTTGAATTTTCTCTGCTGCCGGATCATCATTAGCATTGACGCCCTTTACATCTACAGGACTTTCGCCACCAATGAAAGGTTCGCACAGACTAGGCAGCATCCATTTGACAGCCGTCTGAATATCCCGGCTACAGAAATTGGAGGTCTCAGACAGGTGCGGGAAAAGCCGCCTGTAATAATCTTCCTTGGCCTGATACGCCTGCTCCCGTTCAATGATTTTCGGTTCAATGGTGGAAGTATAGTAGGCATTGGCATCATTCCGACAACGGATGAACGCCTGCATGATCTTTTCAATCTCGGCCTTTTTCAGGGTCTTTAGACTGACTTCCTTCTTTTGGTCCTCTGTGCTGGTGGCGAACATCAGCAGCACGTCAAGGGGGCTTGCCTGCTGCTGCCCCGGCATCATTTGTCCAGGTATCATTTGTGGCTGCTGCTGAGGGGTTGTACCTGGGATAGGTTGCTGCCCTCCCGAAGGCATTGGCTGCCCCTGCTGCATCGGCGGTCCTTGCTGCTGTTGCATGGCTGCCTGGGCCATATTGAGCTGGTCAATAGGGTTTGGCATTTGTCAACCGCCTCCTTATACCGTCAGCTCACTAATGGTAACGGTGGTACTTGCTGCCGCCACCAGGTACACCGCTTTTTCGTCTGCATAGCCGCACAGAGGGAAAACAGCAGTGTCACCGGCCTTGATGGGAATCCCGGTGGAAGTGGTAACATCGTCACCACCCCAGTAAACGTCAGCACTGCCGGAGTTATAGACTACCAGCACCGCACGCCCCTGCTGCTGATGGGAAATAAATTCGGGGCTGGCCGCTGCGGTTGCCTTCGCGCCTACCGTCAGCTTGCTGTTTTTCGCACGGGAAAACGCGTATGGAATTTCTGTCATGTTTGGATCACTCTCCTTTACATGGAACCGAACTTCCGGATTCTGCCGGATTTTCGGAGGCTGTTGAATTTGGTGAACTGATTTAAGGAAACCGGCGCTGCAAAGGTCAAGGCCAGGGCATCACCGTAGTTCGGTGACTGAAGCCCCCGTTCCTTCATGTCTTTTTTGCTTTCTAGCTGGAACCGTCCGCTTCCATTGATGAAGGCTTCCGGTCCTATCAAATCGTTGTAGACTTCTTGGCTCTCAATAGCGCCGCCTTCGTGGATCCATTTCTTTAGGTTGCTCCACATCTCGGCTCTTTTATTGAGATAGTAGGTGTCGTCCGGCTTTTCGGCAAAGGAAACCAATGTGAACCGGTCTCCCCAGCCCAGATGCTTGATACAGCTATAAATGCCGGTGCCATATCCCATATCAATGAAGCCATGGGCCATGTTGTGCTCCTGGGCCAGGGCCACAATCTTTCCGGCTGTGCGGAAATCATCATCATTCTTGGGCATGGTGAAAAGGACCTTGCTCCAGTTGCCTTGCCTCATGCTGCACACCAGCAAGTCGTCGCCTTCCCATGCCGGGTCTATACCGAATATGACAGGAAGGTCCTTGAAGGCTTCCGGATCCATTGTCTTGTACCGGTCTACGGCTGCCTGGGCATCCTCTACACTAATCAGCTGGGAGTCGCCCATCTGCGGGAACTGCCCTTTGACACGGACACGGATGATGTCGGTGTCCTCACCATACTGGTCTATCCACCGTTGCAGCTGGGCTTTATTGGAAATGGCTACCTCCCGGCTGTCTATCTGCCGGGTGTGCCAGAGGGTCCGGAATCTATGGAAGCAGTCGTAGAACCGCCCGCTGTTCCGGGTGGGGTTCCCGAAGGCCGTCCATATGATTTCGGTCTTGGAGTCTGTCAGTGCCCCTTCAACGACTTCCCAGATGGCCGAATCTATGGCTGAGGCTTCATCAAATATGACCAGGATGCGTTTTCCCTGGTTGTGCAGCCCGGCAAACGCTTCGGGGTTTTGGGCTGACCATGGAAGCGCGTCCATGCGCCAGGTCTTTTCGTGCTCCGGATCCACGGAGAAGAAGGATGTGGCCGTGTACGTGAAAAGCGGCCTAGTAATGGAAAGCCGGTGCCACTTGGCCAGCTCCGGCCATGTCTTGGAAAGCAGCTGGTTCTGCGTGTTGGCTGTCACCACGCCTTTGCAATCCTCGAAGGTGCTCATTGCCCATATGATGAGCCAGCACACCAGCGCCGACTTGCCTATGCCGTGCCCGGATGCTACAGCTTCCTGGATCACCTGCTGCGGGCTCCGGAGTCCACGGCCAACATCCTCCAGTAAAGATAGCTGCCAGGGGTCAGGCTGCTGATCTGCCAGGGGCCCAGGCTCCCCCCATGGGAAAGCCGCCCACACAAAGCCTACAGGATCATGCGTGAAACCGGCTGCGAACTCGGCTAGCTGGCTCATCTGCTGAGGGCTCAGGGAGTCACCGCTACCTTTAGAAGCTCTCACGGTGCATCACGCTCCCCCTTGGCTGCGCGTCTGCGTGCCTTGCTGAGTGCATCCGCAAAGCTGCTGTCCGCTTTAACCTCAATAGAATTGGTTAAGAGCTTCTGAATCTTGGCCAGGGTCTCCCCGGCCTTGAGTCGGTCAGCTAATGCCGGGTCCAGGCCGAACTGGTCCTGAATCTGTCCTCTCATAGCATTGGAGAAAAATCCAATTATCTCGGCAGTGTCGGCTGCATCCGGATTAATCCCCAGTCCATACTGGACGCCTTTCATGAAATAGTGGCCAATATCGGTAGCCAGGAACTGTTCCTGGAGCTTCTTGGCGCTCCGGCTGTCCTCTCTATCATAATGATCCTCGTCAATCTGATATGCCGTCCGATATGCCTTGGTCAGGTTCCTGGGGAGAATGGACAGCGCCAGGAATTTAAAGTCAGCGTCACTTTGAGGCGGCTGCGGCTGCTTGCCGTTTCTTCCATTCTTCTTTTCGTCTGTGTTCTTCTTGCTGGATGAAATCATCTGCATCACCTCCCGCCTCAATGAATTTCCAAAACTCTACCAGTTTCAGCAGCACCTGGAGCTCCTTGGTTCCCTGGTATAAATTCACCTTGCTGCCGGTGGGAGGGTAGAACAAGTCCAGGGATCGCACCTTAATGACGGAATCCGTCTTGGTACTCCAGCACTGCCGCACAGAATAAAGCACAATGATGTGGTGCTTGTATCTCAGCCCCTTGCACAGTTTGAAAATAGTCTGCCGTATGCTTTTCACCCTATCACCTGCCCTTCCTCAAAAGAAAACCGCTCAGAACGGCGCGTAGAATCGTTTCTGAGCGGTTTTTAACTGCTTGGCTTATAGTCAGTACCTACACTTTCATATCCTGGAACATCGATTCCTTCATCATCATCTTCCGGATCCCGATGTTCCTCCGCAAATTTGCGCTTGACCCACTCCGGCAGGACGGGGTCTAGTTGATCCTGGAACAGGGTGTAGAGCTGATACGTCAACCATTTACCGCGGATATAATAGAGCGGATTGAAGTAGTAGGAAATGACCTGGCTATCGCCCACGGTGATTTTTCCCTTCGCCATGACTCCGGCCCGGATCATCCTGGTGACAAAGCGGGATGCCGAAGCATATGTGATCCCGCAGCACGCAGCGATATGTCCAATCTTCATGGCCTTATTAGAATGATCGCTACGATAGACTAGCCGGTTTGTGCCGTTTTCCAGCTTATCAATGAGGAGATAGAGTCGATAGGCGTCTTTCGCCTTGACCTCCGGTGGCAGCTTGACTCCGGTGAACACGCGGACGAAGTGCGCCTGGGGTTTAAAAAGGTATCCTTCCTTGGCGCGGAAATTGGAGAACCATTTCTTCCTCTGCCCGGAAGCTATGACTTCCCCGCTTGCCTGGTCAATCTCTCTGACCTCCAGTATCGTCTGTCTTTTACCCATCGTCTATCACCTCTTTTCTGTCCCGGAAAACTATGACGGAAACGGTCATATTTAACCGCCTCTTATGACGAAAACGGTCATATTCTGCGATTGTTCTTCCAACCAGGCTGCACCTTGCTTCCCGGCTGTTTTTCCGGCCTTTTCCTGGTTGAGAGTCATATACTATATTTTATAACCCTCAACCGAATCCCGACTGAGCCTGTCTTTTTCCCCAGCTCCGCGTTACAATCATATATGGGTCTATGCTTTTGCAGCTGGTACAACATGGAGACAAGCTCTGCCAGGCTATGTCTCAAAAAAAGAAACAGCCTATTGCGGAAATCAATCCGTGATGGGCTGCTTTTTTTATGCCTGTTTTCCTTTCTCAAATGAAGATGCCCAGGGCGAAAGGAGGTTTCACAAAAAGTCCCTGGGCACCACTGAGGGACAACGCCTGGAAGGATCCGCTCAGCATTATGGCAACAAAAAAGGAGCTTAGCAGCTCCATATCAGCTTATGCGGTTAAATCCACCCACGGCGTTTAACCCATTTTAATCACATATGTAAGAATCTGTCAAACCCATTCCTGGAATGGAACAAAAAATAAATTGTAGTGAAAAACGAGAAAACTAAAATTCCCCCTTTACATACATCCCAGCAGTTTGAACGGGAGGCCCGTCAGGATCAGAAGGGCACTAAGCTGGCATACGTCAGTATCACGCAGATCCCTGAGCAGCCCATCGACCCCGACGACGGAGAAGCCTACACATACTATGACCAGACCATCGTTCTGCCAGAGTTCTGGCTGAACGATGCGGATTCGGAAGATGTGGTCCGCGACGGCAAGTTGGTGGTGAAGTATATCGTTAAGACCGAAACGACGGAGGCATTCGGCGCCGCGCTGGCATTCGATACGCTGAAAGACGCCAGGGAACAGCTCCAGC
Organism: Acidaminococcus sp.; assembly: GCA_019416065.1. Lineage (GTDB taxonomy): Bacteria > Bacillota > Negativicutes > Acidaminococcales > Acidaminococcaceae > Acidaminococcus. The sequence continues at coordinate 47,226 of DXYB01000004.1, forward strand.
TCTGTCTGGAAGTCGACGAACATCCGGACGGAGAGTACGATCCTGACTGGATTGACTACATTGTGACGGTCCCGCTTGTCAATGCCGACGAGGCGACGCGCGAAACCGCCTACTCCGAGGAGTTTGTTGAAGGCGTTTGCGGTGAGGCCTATCACGGCAAATTCGAAGCAGAGTGCGATCTCTACTACACTCCGAGCGAGGAGGCGGATTGAGATGATGACAATCAAAGAGGCCCGCAAAGCCGCGGGCCTTACCCAGGAGGAAATGGCCGAGAAACTGGAAATCCCGAAGTCAACAATCGAAAAGTGGGAAATGGGAATCCGGATCCCACCGCCCTGGGCTGAAAAGCTCATAGTCGAAAAGCTCCGGAGAATGAAGAAAAGAACGTAAGGAAGCCCTGGTGGTCAATTCCACCAGGGCATTTTTATTTCGTCAGTTTGAGTCCGTAGGGAGTCGGTTCTGCTAGTCCTAGCTGCACGGCAAAAAGCGCGGCATAGTAAATGACTTCTTTTCTGTAGGCATAGTAAACGCCGTGCGTGATATGCAAGTCGGTACAAGTCCGCCTCCAGAGGTCCCTGTCGCAGTATCTTGAGCGGTAGAAGTCCCCGGTTTTTCCCGTGCTGGGAAGAAATCTCTGTTCCACGGCCTTCACCACTTGCAACCACTTCTCCGGATGCCTAAGATGCACCCTTTCCCTGGCCCCGGCGATGAATGGGCCGAAGGGAACATCAACGGCAGCCACAGGAGACAGCAGCCGTATAGCTTTTATGGCAGTCGGATCAGATACCCGGCAGTGGCCACTCCCCATGCCGCCCGTATGCCCCGCGCCTCCAGCTCCCATCTTTGCTTCCAGGACGGCAGCTTCAATCTGGGACCGGTAGGTTAGGCAAAATTCTATCGTATCTTCGGCCTGGCTCAATGTCACCACCTCCGTTAGTCTGTCGTTTCAAGTCCCTGCTCCCTTGCCTCCCGGTCCCGCAGCATTTTCAAGCACTCGATAGCCTTGTCCAGGTCCTGGAGGCCGTTCTTTTTCGGATAACGGTAAATGTATTTGGCCGCGCAGCCGATGAGATAAGCCTTAATCCCGTCCTGGCCCCGGCAAAGTTCATCTGCAATATCCACGCACTCCATGCCGCCACGCCAAGTGTAGTGGTTAGGCCGGTGGATCATATCGCTTTTTGGGTCGAATGGGGGTCTATCGGAGGTACATTCAAGATGTCCTTCCGGGATCACATACCAGTCGTTCGATAGCATATCCGCTTGACTTGCCAGCCAACCCACTTGTGTTCCGGATTTTCCGACAAAAACAATGGCAGCGTTCTCGCTGGTCTCGTAAAAAGGTGTGCACTTGCAGCCGCTGTTCTGATATGAGATGTCAGTGGCAAGCTCAATGTACTGGCCTTTTCCGTTCCAGTGTGTCCGGGCGCAACGGCCACCATTTTTTACCACTTCCAGTGCCTGGCCAAACGTCATTTTATTACAGCTCATCTTTATTCTCCTTTTCTTCATTCAGCTGTTCCTCAAACCATGCTTCTTCCTGCTCCATCTGCTCTTTCAGCTTTTCCAGCCTGGAAACCGCCTGGACAATCGCTCCATGGGTCCGCTTTGACTCCACGTCATACGTCAGTTTAGCGGAGAGATACGAAAACTCCGTATCTGCTGACCCCAAAAGGGTAGATAGATTCTGAAAATGTGCCTTCACTTCTCTGTTCATTCCATTTTCGCCTCCTACAGGAGCACGTTGAACATGCTCTCAAAGATGGGAACCGGGATGCTGTTCCCGGCCTGCCGGTATAACGTCCTCCGGCTGTTCACCTGGGATGCTGCTTCGTAGTCCTCGTCCGGGTATCCCTGTAGTCTCCAGCACTCCCGCTCCGTTAAATAACGATACTGGCCATTCTTGATAGGCAAGCACCCGCTCCCTGGGGCCCTGTCTGGGCGTTCCGTAATGGTCCAGCAGTAGTCTTTGATGATGGGCAACCGCTTGATAGTTCCCGTCTTTCCAATGGCCTTGACCATTGACGGGGCCTTAACCCGGTAGTAATCGTCAACCGGGCCTTGCTCCAGGAAATCGCTGATGTTTCCCATTGGTTTCCGTTTCATCTGCCGGAAGTCAAAGCGCCTGTTCACCAGGATGGAAACAGTGAATACCCTTTTTCGGGCCTGGGGCAGTCCGAAATCCCGTGCATCCAGTAAGGCATAGCTGCTGGTGTATCCCATCTTGTCCAGCTCTGCCATATACCGCTCATGATTGTGAACCATATACCGGCTTCGGACGTTCTTCACGTTTTCCCAGATGATGATCCGCGGCTTCCAAATGCCCATGTTCCGCACGATGTTGATTGTCTCCCACATGAGGCTTGACCGCGTGCCGCTTCCTGGGTCCGCCCCGCTCTGTCTCCCGGCTATGCTGAAGTCCTGGCAAGGGCTGCCATGTATCAGTACGTCTGGTTTCAGATTCCAGCCTCTTACGTCTTGTGTCTTATACGGCAGCTCGTCCCGAAAAATCGCATTGTAAGATCGGACGGCCTTCTCTTCTATCTCTACATAGTCGATTGATTTAACCGGGATACCCATCTCCCGCAGTGCTACCCTGGGGCTGCCGATTCCTCCGAACAGCTCTAAAATCTGCAACGTCATTTGACCGCTTCACCGCTTTCCATCTGTACTTTTGCGGATTCCTTGATATTCCCCTCGATATGGTCCGTCATCCTTTTTAGCCGCTTTTCCCCGAAGCCAAACTCCTTCCGGAGTGCGTCCTTGCAGTCCGCCACCCCGATGTTGTAAACGTTCCAGGAGTAAGCCAGCAGCCACTTTCTCAGCTCCGGCAGTCCCATATTCTTGATGGCCTTCAGTTGCTGCCTGCTGACGCCCGGAATACTGACGTCCGTCATTCTTCACCACTTCCCTCCGGATCATTCAGGGTAATAAGCACGCACTCGGTTTTCAGGATATTGTCATGCCCGATTTTATACACGTTTCTTTCCATAAAACGCACCATATCCGGTTTCGGTACTGTGGTTTTGGCCCAGCATCCAATAAGCCGTACATGCGTGCCTTCAGCCTTCTCCGCCAACAGTAGCTTAGCATCTTCGTATATCATCGGCCATAGCTCTTTCAACGTCATGTTTCCCGCCTCCTTACAGCAGCAGATACAGACATATCACTCCCATACTGACAGCCCATAATCCCAGCATGACGGCCAGCAGGAATAGGAACCAGTACGCCCACTTCCAGTAGTTTCTCACGGTTTTCCACCTGCTTCCCATTCCCGGTACAGCCTAAACCAGTCGCGTGCATCCATCGTAACCTTCCACCTGGTGTTGTTCCGCCGATGCAAGACGATAGGCACAGCATGGTCAGTTTTTCCCGCGTCCCTGGTGCTCTGGTCCAGGGCATCATCAATGTTGAGCTTCTCCACGCGCTTGACTTCTACATGGATTCCAGGGAGGCCGACAATGTCGGCCGCCCCTTCCTCGTTGTTTCCACAGAACTGAGCTGTCCGGTGACAGTCGTAGCCTTCCGACTTGCACAGCCTCACGGCCTCCAGCTCCCCAGCCTTTCCTTTACGCTTTCCGTTGACCATACTTTTTCACCTCGTCAGCTGCTCTGACCAGCCGTTCCGCCAGGTCCCACGTTTCCCATACCTGGGGCATATCATGCAGGGTACAGTGATCATTCCCCTTGAGCGCGCATCCGGCACAGTCAGCAGGGTGCTTGTGCTTTAGGCAGTAGCGCTTCAAAAAGCTCAGGTTCTCGCCGAAGCGCTTCATTTTCCATTTCTGGCTCCTCATGTCGCTAAGCCACTGCTCCACACTCCGCCAGTCGTTTTCGTGAGAAGCATCGTAGAAGGCCAGAAGCACGGCTCCTACGAAGATTCCGAAAAGAAAACAGATGAGGAAAATGGCGTATATCTCTGGCACGTTCATTTTGTGGCCTCGTCATTCACCCCGGTGCTCCCGAAGCCGCCGTTGCCCCGTTCGGTCGGCGTTAATTCGTCTACCTGCACCAACTCAACCGGCGCGTTAAACAGCAGCTGCGCGATACGGTCGCCGTGATAAATGGCGTCCTCCTGCTTCCAGCTTGGGACGTCATAGTCGGGGTCCAGCTCTTTGTAAAGCATGCAGACCTCACCGCGGTAATCACTGTCGATTAACCCCATACCAATGGGACAAACCAGCATCGTTTTCAGCCCCATGCTGGACCTGGCAAGGACAAACGCGTGGATACCTTCAGGCATTTCCAGGGCAAAGCCAAGGGGCGTTTTAGTCGTACATCCATTAATCCCAGGGATGTAATGGAGCTTGCGGTGTGGGTCAAAATACTGGTCCTCTCCGGTTCCGTCAATCCTTGCGTAACAGTCATAGGCCGCCGCGCCCTTGGTTTTCTTTTCGGGCATGTGCCCGCCGGGGAAAATCTTGATTTTTACCACCGGTAATTTAGTCGTTTTTCTCATTTTCTTGCTCCTTTCTCAGTTCATACCGCGCTCGAACCAGCTTCCGGCGCTGCTCCTTAATGACGTTTTTTACGGCGTCAAGATTCTTGATTGCCGTGTCAATGATTTCTTCACTTCGTTCCGGACGAAATGTGATTTCATCACGGCGGTCGCTCATGGACGCCATGGTCAGCCGTCCCGCGTTCTCCAGCAGGCTAAAAGCCAACATGGCGTTATTCATAGCTGCCTTTTTCATTGTTTAACCTCCTGCGTAATAGCATCCCGCAAACGATACCGCGCCAATCGTAAACGATCAATCGCATCAGCAATTTCTTCCTTTACCGGTAGTTGTCAATCCGCGCGTAGCAGTCATAAGCTGCTGCACCGTCCGTCTTTTTAACTGGCATTTGGCCGCCTGCGATAACCTTTACTTTAATCTGATCCATTATTCTTTTCTCCCTTCTGTATTCTTTTCCAAAATTCCCTTGTCTTCTAACACCATAAACAGCATTGATTCATCGGCCTCATTCGTTTTCAAGCCTTCGTACAGGGTGTCGTACCAATCAAGATTGTTAAACACATCCGCCAGGCGGTATTCCGTTCCGTCTTGACGTGTCCAAGTCCACATTCCGCTCACTTTGCTGTACAAGACAATCCCCACGTAGCCGTTCTGATCCTTGCAAATATCACCACCATACAAGTATTCACCAGGAGTATCGAACCCGCTGTACTTCCCCACGCTGTCGGGATCAACGGGATGGATTCCGGAGCACACATCATCATCGGGATCGTTTACAAAGATGTATTTTTCACCGTGGTATCCCTGGAGAAGATTGCCCACTACCCAGTCCCCACACCATTCGCACCAGCCTCGATATGTTCCTTGTTTCACAATGCTTCCTCCTCTGTCTTAAAATGGAATTTCCTCGTTAAAGGTCTGTGTCACGTCCTGCCCCATGGCTTCAAAGCCTTGTTTAGGCGCCGTATTCGCCGTCTGAGCGTTTTTTTCTTTCCGTTCGATAAATTCCACCCTGTCGGCGACAACTTCCGTAGCGTAGTGTTTTTGGCCGTCCTTTCCGTCATAGCTTCTAATCTGCAAACGTCCTTCAACCAGGAGCCGCTGCCCCTTGCTCAGGTTATTGCCGACAATTTCCGCAGTCTTGTTCCAAGTCTGGATGTTGATGAAGTCGGCCTCCCGCTTCCCATCCTTGCCGCTAAAAGGCCGGTCCACCGCCAGGGTAAAGGTACATACAGTTTTCCCGCTGGTGGTTACTTTCACGTCCGGATCTTTGACTAACCGTCCCATTAAAATAATTCTGTTCATTCTTCATTCTCCTTCCTACAGGCTGTCTGGCGTGTCTACGTGCAAGACAATGCATTTCTTCCAGGGGATTTCGTTAATCCATTCCTTGATAACCTTTTCTGCCTCCTTGTCGTCCATATCCCACATCTGTTCGTAGTTATCGTGATGTTCCCCCAGATATTCGCCGTTTTCGTCTGCAAAATCGAATAAATCTCCTTCTGCCTCTGCTCTTGTCCATGTTTTTGACATGCCCATCCACACTTCTTCTATGGAAGCATCATAAACATCGCCGTACCATGTGCTGTACGAGTCATCGCCTACCACGTCACTGGAGACCAGAGCCATCATCGGCAGCTCCGGATGCTGTGCTGCCAGAGTCAGCAGTTTTTCTGTTGCATTGTTTCTCATCTCAACCACCCTTCCGTTCTGTATCCAGCAGTTCTTTCATGTACGGTAACTCTTTCAGGATTTCCACGAACGTTCTCCATTCATCTCCAATTTTGACCACTTATTACAGCACTAATCGTTTGTGGGGAAACATTAAATATCTTTGATAATGCTTTTGCCCCAAATCGTTTATCAAAAGGAATATAGTTTTTGCGAATGAAGTTTACGTTTTCAATACTCAATTTACATCTTCCGTTTTTAATTCCGATAGGCGGCTTCTTTAAACCATGTGCATAAGCATGATTCATATTTTCACTTCGAGTAACCCATTCAAGATTTTCGACGGAATTATTTTGTTTATTCCCATCTTTATGGTTTACAAACTCTTTACCTTGAATTCTAGGAATAAACGCTTTCGCTATTACTCTATGAATGGTTTGAGTTTTTCCATCAAATTGAGTGCGCAAATAACCATCTTTACCTTCAAATTCTTTCAAAACCCTTAATGTGTTTTTATTGCGAATATGACCATCATTCGAGGCTTCGTAATTTTTCGAAACACTAATCCACATTTTCCATTATCTCCTTAATGTGTGGCAATGGTTTTAATACTTTAACAAATTCGACCCACTCATCAAGTCGATGATTCTCCCGTTGGTGGATCATGGCCCACGCGTTTTCGTAGGTCATTGTGACGGTTCTCCGCTGGTTGTAGCTTTCCGGCAGGAGCTGGATCGTCTGCCACCAGGCATCTTTGTTTCCCGTTTCAACAAATTCTTCCCGGTATCCGTTCAACAACCTAACGGTATCTCTTAGGGTATCCTGGGTCAGCTGTCTCATGTGTTCTGTACTGAAATCTTCGTAGTGAAAAGGCCGCTTATGAATGGTGTGCATTGTGGAACAGCTATCTGCCGTGGTCCCCACTTTATATGTGTCAAACTCCTTCCACCAGTAAAGCGGGGCCATAATATCCAGGCTGATAAAGATTTGTCTCATGAATTTTCGATGTTCCGGCCCGGCCTGGCACAGTTTCCGCATTAAGGCAATGTCTGCATCGCCTACCACAAATTCTCCGTTTTCGTTCCGGTAGCTGTCCGACTTATTCCAGCTATTCACTGGATTTCTCATTCCGCGAATAGCATGAGAAAATCCCCAGGTGGTAATGTTTTCGACTTTAATCATTCTTGACTTCTCCTTTTGCAGATTGTCGCGGTTGGATTAGGGTCATTAATGGTAATCGCGGTTACAGCTACGTTATTATCCTCGTCCATATAGCTGTCGATGCTGACCACCCTCTGCTCCTTGATGCTTCTAGCCAGTTTAAGCGAAATGTCATCGGTTCTTCCGCTAAACACCACTTTCCCTTCGTCCGTGTCAATATCGATGTAGTCGGCACAGATTAACGGAAACAGTTTTTTAAATCTCATTCTTTAACCTCCTTCAACTCTCCATCCCGCACTAGTTCTCGAATTTTTTTAAGCCGTTCAGTTAAATCGTCAGCATCCCATAAGAACGGTGCTTGGTCCCACGGTTTGCACAAGAAGTATTCCTCGTCGGGGCCGCACATAGGACAGTTTCCCTTGACCAGGCACTCATCGTTGTGATGTTGGCAATAAGTGACCAAAGCCTGTATCGCTTCTTTCAAGTCATCTTTCACTTTCGTCCTCCTTTTCAAAGTAGAACTGAATCTTCTTTTCATGGACTTCCACCAGGCCATACTTCTCAGCCAGGCGGAACTGGAAGGGTTTTATGGTGTTCGGCAGTAGGGTATGCTGAAGGTTATTCCTGAACTCTTCAAGAGTCCCGCCTCCTTTATAGAAGTTACACATCCGGCAGCTGGGCATGAGGTTGGCCAGCTCATTCAGTTCCTTGACCGACTTCTTATCCCGGTGGATAAAGTAGTTGTCGGGGTCATTGAGATAGTAAGGGTCTACGTGGTCCACCTGCATATCCTTATAGGCCAGCTCACAACCACAGTAGGCGCAATGCCCATGATACTTTTCATAGACAGCCCTTCTCGTCTTCTGACTTAACACTTTCCGTTTCATTACAGTCCCATCCGTTCCTTGAATTTCGCCCGGTCCTCGTCCTTCCGTGCTTCTGCTTCTTTGTACGGATCAGGCCATTCCCGTCCATCGTTCAACCGCCACATGTGCAGGCAGTTTTTTGCCAAATTGACGTATTCAGACTTTTTCGGATGAAACTCCACCGCTTCTTCCTCCGGGAGGAAGAACATATCCTTGATTTCGCACATCTCCTCCCAGGTAGGAATCTTGTTCGGCTTATCAAGCGGGGTCACACTCACATGGTCCCAGCCGCCACCGTCCGTAGCGATAACTTGAAACCGCCGTCCGCTCTTGAAAGTCCGTACCCGGAACACTCCGTTCCCCTTCGTGTTTCCGCCGAAAAACGAGATGCTGATTAGTACCGCGTTCGGCACACGGCATTTGTCCAGTTCATGCAGGTCTCTCATTATCCCCGTCCCCTTTCGTCAGCGCCTGGATGACCATTCGCTGCACGTCACATTTCGTGCACAGCTGGCTAATAATTGCCTGGTATTGGTCAATCTCCTGGCGCAGGTGGTGGTTCTCCATCTCCAGCAGTTCAATGGTTTCGTCTTTGGTCGGTTCTTCAATCGACATTTTCGTCAACCTCCTGATAGATTTTCCGGTTCTCAAGGAGTCTTTTGTAGGCTTCTCCAGCCTTCTCCCTGGCTTCTCTGAGCCGTTCAACAGGCACGCTTCCGGGATCATTGATTTCAGCAAGTAACACTTCCAGAAGTTCATTTTCCGCATCATCGTATTTGTCAAACACAGTGGTCCCGAACGTATAAACGTAGCTTGCACCTAGTTGGAACGATGGTTCTTTCAGCATTGGCCTTCCTCCTGTTCATACTTGTGCTTGCAGCTTTCACAGCAGAAGTACAGCTTATGCCCGTGCTTCTGGAGAAAGTTGGTATACCTGCCTTGCGGGGGCAGTCTAAAGATTTTTCCACAACGGCAGCAAACTCGCTGCCGTCTGTAGAATCCTTTCAGTCCTTCGTGCATAGCACCCCGCCTCTCAAGCAGTCAGTCTGATCTTGGTGTTACTCATGGTCTTTGCCCCCTTCTTTTATCTCATTCGGTTTATCGGTCTCTGGATAGTTCATGACTTCCTCAATGGCAGCCTGAACAAATTTGCAGGCCGGTTCGTCAAGGTGGTGGTCTCCGGACCAATGGTGCCAGTCTTTTAAGCTCCTGTCTATGCCTAAGTTGATGAGGCTTTCAAGGATTTCGAAGCTTTTGAAATCGTCCAGGTTAAACTCGCCTTGATCCCATATCTGGTCCTTGATGTACTCATTGATAAGGTCCTCTGCATCAACCTTGAAGTTCTCTTCCCGGATTAAATTGATGTATGCCAGCTTGTCTTGATAGCGGTAGTCCTCACGGGTTCCGTAGGTATAGTCTCGGAATGAGTCACGGATCTGCTGCCGAAATTCATCGGTCACAACAGATTTTGGAGTAATTCTTACTTCTACATCCCTGGGGAAATACAAAACCTTGCTTTTCATGTCTCTGCCTCCTTTATTCGTCCTCAATGGTGATGAGCATCACTACGTCTTCGTTCTTATTGGCACATGCAACGATTTCAAGAATTTCTCGATTCTTGATTTCTTCGATGGAATCCCACGTCATAGCCGCCGGATCACCATTGAGCATGGTTTCTCCATCCCGCGCCTGAACTTCAATGTTCGTATTCACAATCAGTGGAAACAGCTTCTTGAATCTCATTGTTTGCCTCCTATTCTCTGGTTCCTCCCGGTCACATACAGTCCATAGGGATTAATCATCTCGTAGATCCGGCTCCCCAGGGCTGTATCAATCACGGTAATGTCCTTGATGGGAAACTCGCTGGAAAAAATCGTGGTGAGATGGTTGATGTATCTGGCGTTGATAAGATCAAACATTAGTCTCAATTCCTCCCGGTCCACGTCAGCAAGGTGCCCGCCCTTCACGGTTCCCGCCAGCTTGAACAAATCGTCTATATACAAGTTCGGGACCGACTTCCATTTTTTCATGGCCGTGTCGTAGTCCTCCCGGTAGCCGGTAGCCGCCTTCAAGAGCTCAGGGACCTCGCTCCGGTAGGAAAAGTAATAGTGCGGTTCGCCGTATTTCCTGGTGAGTCCCTGGCACACCGCAATGCAGATGTGCGTCTTGCCCAGGCCGCTACCGCCAAAGATACCGAACCCAGGCCCGTTCTTTTTATGGTACCGCAGATAATCCCTTGCCATGTTGAGCATCCTGGCAGCTGTCTGGCTCCGGCTGCCGTCAAAGCTCTCCAGGGTATACCGTTTGTAATCTTCCGGACTAATCCCGGATTGCTTCAAACGTCTGTTTACCTGTCTTTGTTCGTAACATTCCGAACAATGGGCCATGTACGTGCGTCCGTTCTTGTTCACTTCAATCCACCCGGTGTTGTGGCACTGGGGACAAACAATCCCATCTTCCGGAGGGCCCGGCAGCACCACCACATTTTTGTGCTGAGCTGCCTTCTGTCTGATCCGCTCCAGCATGGCGCGGAAATCATCGTCCTGGACGGTTGCTTCAGCCTTTTTCACGTGTCTCGCCTCCCTCGATATTCTCAACTCTTTCCAGGCTGTAGTAGCCAAGTTTCCCGTTGGAGAGTCTTACGTGGATTTCCCGCGGGTACAGCTCGTCTTTGACTCCCTGGACCTTGTAGGGAGTCCGGTAGCCCAGGTATGAGCAGATTCCCAAAGGCTTTATATGCAGCTTTTCATGCGCTTCACATTCCTCCGCGGTTTTAAAGATTGAGCCGCAGGTTTCACATTGATACACTGTTTTCACTTTCCTCATCCTCCATTCCTCCATATTTCGTTTCTGAGCGTTTTTCATACCGCCCGTATAAACTCTACCTGTTTTTGATTTCATCGTTTTCTAGGCCGGTTTTTGTTCGTGCTAGGGCCATTGAGCTCAAAAAGGTATGTCGTTATATTGCTCATCAAGTACGGGAGCACTCTTTTTGTCAGGGATTTTCTTGTACCCTTTGGCTCTCCAGGCACGGAGAACCTTGTCGATGTACGCAATAGACCTTGCCTGATGGTCTATTGCTTCCTTGCAAGCAGCGATACACCATTCGTCGCCGTATTCATCCGCCAGATCAAGTAATCTTTCCCTCTCGTAACTGCTTGAAAGGGGAAAGACGTTCTTGTTGTAGAAGTCCACAGTTTTAACACCTACAGGAGATTGTTTACCGTGATTCCTTGTTAGTAGTTCTGTCTTAGAGAAGGTATTATTAAAAGCAGCAGCAGCAGCTAAACAATTATTTTTATTTTTAGAAGTAGTACCTTCTATATCTAGTTCTTCTTCTAATTCTTTTTCTTCTTCTAATTCTGTATGCGTCTCTTTAACGTCTGTAGACGGTCTCGGAGACGTCTTGGAGACGTCTCTTTTTTGAGAAGTCGTTCCTAAAAGTAGAGTTTTTTGTTTTTCCCTCCACCTTTTCTGCCGTTCATGCTTCTTTTCTTTAGCTCTTTCAATGGCTGCCGTTTCACTCTGGTACTTTGTCCAGTTTGTCAAAGCATAGGTGCCTTCAATTTTTTCCATCATTCCAAACTTTATGAAGGTTTGCATGGCAATTCTTACGGTATTGATATTCTCACCGAAGATACTCGCAAACATTTCTTCGTTGTAAGGAATCTCTTTTGTAAAACGAAAGACACCTTCATTGTCTGTCTTTCCGGCAAAGCAAAGAAGTTTCAGCCAGATGACAAGCATGGCTTTTCCGTCCGGCATCAATTCAATGAGTTTGATTTTCTCATCGTCAAACATGGCCGTTGATAATTTGATCCATGGCCGTCCCATGATTCAACACCTCCTTTCAGTGGGGAGAAATCTCCCCACCTGGTTATTTGTCTCCCAGTTCTTCAGGAGTGAAAGGAGTGCCGGGGTCAATGGTGCCCTGGGGCTGTTCCTGATCCGGAGCTTCCTCTGCTTCGCTGGCGTTAACGTCCACCACATAGTCCGGCTTGTCCTCATCGTCAAAGGTGCCGGTGGCAATCGCCTGGGCTGCCCGCAGTACGGAGGGATCCGCACTCTGATACGTAACACTCATAAGTCCCCACTTGCCAATCAGTTTACGCATGATGGTCTTTCTCATCATGGCATCCGGGTTTTCTTTCCAACCACGGCTCATATAGTCGCCGTGGCGAAACTTCTTTTCGTGGGCCTCCAGCTGTTTCACGGTCATGTAAATGGTCTTTTCCATGCCGTTAATCATCTGGAAATAACCAACATAGCCGATAATGGGCGCTTTCTCCCGTTCATCTTCATCTTCGATAAATTCCAGTTCAATATCTTCCCGGAGGCGGTCATAAGATTTCAGCTCACCAGCTCTGACATCCACAACGTTGATCCGTTTGTATACGCCAGTCCGCAGGGCCAGCTGAAGCATGCCTTTATATCCCATAATGAAGCTGGCTTCCACCCGGTTCCGCTTGCTGTTGCGGAAAGGAACAAGGTACGCATATCCCAGCGCCGGGTTAATGGGAAGGTCAAAGGATGCTGCCTGGAGTGCGCTCTGAATAATGGTCACAGGAGCATCATGGAAGGCAGACATAAGCGCGCTGTCCGCGTTCATGAGGCTCACAATGCTGCTGATGAATTGCGGGGACCGCTTACCCAGCAGTTCATCGAACCGCTTCTGATACCCTTCTTTGCTCAGCAGCATGTTCATCAATGCCGCAGTTGACTCTTTCGCCTGCGGCTGTGCCTGGGTCATTTGTGCCTGCCGTTTCGCCATTAATCCACCGTTGATACTAGTCATGATTTATTCCTCCTTTAATCCTTTACACGTAATACCCGAACAGGATTCCCGATTTTTTTGCAGGCTTCGAACGCCTGCGGGAAATCCTTTTGTAATTTTTTACGGTCGATAGTCACCCGCCCGGCCTGGCTTTTCCAGGTGAATACCCTTCCGGAGCAGGTGCCGACTTCGTTGTCGCCCAGAATCGTACACAGTCTGTTTTTCGCCGCCTCAAAGAATAGTTTCGCGGTGTCGTAGTTCTCTTTTGCTGTGTCATATTCTTTCAAAGCATCGGCGGCTGTTGGAAATTCCACCGGATCAGTCTGGCCACCGTGGAACTTTTCGGTTAAAGCCTTCTGGCAATCGGTGCTGCCGTCCACCGTTGGCATTTCACCGCCGATTACATTCTTTTCCCAGAAGTCTTTCTCCATCTGGAAAAGCAGCTTTATATCCTCCTCGTTCCGGGGGACTTCCTTCTGTATGTAGTGTTGCCCGCCGATGAGACAGGCAATATACCACTTGCTAATCCCCGTAACCAGCATGTAATGTTGACATTGGAGATAGTAAGAATCTGGAATGTTGTCGTCAGTCCAGGCCGCTTCCGCCCGCGCATTGGCCGTCTTGATTTCCAGGCCGGCATCTTCTCCGGCTACCAGCCGGTCCACATTAGCAAACAGCCAGGGATATTCAGTGCTCTGAACCATACCCTGCCGGTGCACCTTCTTTCCGGTGACTTCCGTAAACCGGTCAGCCACAACTGGTTCCAGCTTAGTCCCCCAGAGAACGGCTTCATTGTCGGACAGATCATCCGGTTCCGCTTGTCCGGTCTTTTCCATCCAGAGCTTCCAGGCGCTTTTCCACGGATTGACACCGGCAATCACTCCGGCATCACTCCCGCCGATTCCTTTATTCCGCAGGTCAAGCCATGCTTGATGGTCTTTCATCTGTTCTACGCTCATAATGAGCTTGCAGTTTTTCATGGTTCTTCCTTTCTCGTTACGTCCATACCGGCCTCCAGTCCCAGGAGGTATGACCGCATCCAGGCTATAATTTCCCGTTGCTGTTTTTCGCTGCCTTCTCTGAGCACGTCCTTAACGGCTATGTTCAGCTTCGCGATTAAGTCAATCGTAGAAGGCGTTGTTTTAGCAACGTTTCTAGGGGGGGTGGCAGCTTCATCCGTTGCTTGCACGGGAGCTTCTGCCACCTTTAACACCCGCTTTCGTTCACCGTATGAAACGCGTAACGGCTCTATCGACGTTACATCGTCCGGAATATCCAGCAGCTTACGGACTTTTTGGGCGGTAAGGTAATCGCTTGGCAATCGGTTATTCGCTTCACAAGCGCTCCAGGTTCCGCTTTTTATGCCGATTTTACGGGCAAAGGATGCCCCGGTCTTGTAGCCCTTTGCTTTCCTTCTGTTCCTCAGTGAGAAGGAGGGAAGGTGTTCTACAGTTATCATGATTTTCCCTCCTCTTGCATAAGCGTTCTGACCTTCCAGGCAATCATGAAATCAATCAGTTCCTGGTAAGTCATGTAGCTTTCATGGGATTCCTTCTTCGGCGGGTATCCTTCCCAGCCTTCCTTCTCACAACCGCTGATGTAGTTTGCATCCGTCTGTGCAAGGACCCGGCTGTCGTAATACTCGACCGTACCTTCCCTGGTGTAAACGTCCGTGTAGTTTACCGTCTGCACCATCTTGACGTTCCGTTCCAGGTGGTACGTGCCGTCCTGATCCTTGACCACCTTCCAGCCGGAGCGACTTATTTCCAGCATCTTGTTTGCCATTTTCTGCCTCCTGTGTGTTATAATGAGGCTATAGCTCTTTAATAAGAGTTGTTCCCATTATTTCCCCGTGCCGCCACACGGGGATTTTTTTATAGTCTCTGCTTGCGTTCTCAGGATTTTTTCAATCTTTTTTGCTGCCTGGATGAAGTCTGCTCTGGACTTCTCCATGACTCCGAACAGAGTCAACAAATCTTCGGATTCAATCGGGTTCTCCCGGATTGATTTATTCACTTTAGCCAGTTCCTTTTTAAGATACTGGCCGCAGCTTGCACAGTATTTCCGGTTCCCATTTTTTGTCTGCATAATCTGTTCACCGCACCGCTTGCAGTAAGTGATCCGTGGTTTCACGTTCTTTTTACTGGCATTGGTGCGCGGTCCCCCGGTGAACTTTTTCCATACCTTTTCAACCTTCACCGGTTTTACTTGTGAAATGTGGTTTAGCTCCACATTCCTGACTAGTGTTTTCAGGTCGGCTTCCGGCAACAGTTTTAAGATTTTGGTCAACGGAGTGTTGAACCATCTGGAATATTCCGCTGACTGAAAATACTCCAGAGCCTCCGGATCAGTGGGATTCTTTTTTAGTTTCACAAAGAATCCCAACATAATGTCCTGTGCCATTCCGCCCACATCACGGAACTCCTCCGATTCCATTTGATCCCGTTCAATCATGGCCGCCTCCTTTCAGTTCATAATGTCTTTAAGACCAGGATCCAGAATGGTTTTCACTTCTGCATGGTTGAATCCCATGCCCTTCAATATCATCTCAACTACTCTTTGAAGAACTTCCAGTTCAACTTCTGGAGGCAGTTTTTCTTTCTTAATCGTGTTTACCAGCAGCCCGGAGGACACTGCAAGGACCATACTCAGCCCCAGGTTATCCGTCATTCTGATGTCAGGTTCGATGTCCTCCCGTTCTTCTTCGCCATCTTCAATATCAGTGGCCGCGATAAAGAACTGCTTGAAACCTGCGTCCTTCAGGGCTTTTTCGGCTTTCTTGAAAGCAGGCCCGTTTGAAGCTGTCTTATTGAATTTCATTATTTTCACCCCCAGATTGCCAGGTTGATAGCGACAATCATCAGGCTGATTGCCCCGAAGAAGCCAATTACCATGCCTTGGAACCGGGGACCCAGGACGTCGAATCCGTCAGCGATAACGTCAATTAGCCAGGCCATCAGGCTTAAAGCCATCCTGATTACGATGTAGGGCACCAGAATCAGCGACACAAGAAACGGTGCATTTTTTCTCTGTTTCCTTTCCATCTTCATTCCTCCTTTTATTGGCAAGCCAGGCCACGTATTCAGCCTGGTGGGTGTTGACGTATTCCATAATCAGGTCAGCTAGCTCTCTCATTTTCTTCCTCATCCTTTTTGTTCATGAGGTCTGCATAGTGCTGAGCCACGTCCTCCGAATCGAACTGGGCCGTCACCAGATAGGCGGACCCACTCCGGCTGATTTCTGCTCGGAGGACGTTCTCGATTCCGTTGGAAACGATGTAGTAATCTTCCCGTTTGATGGGCTTCCAGATTCTTTTCATTAGGACCATCCCTTTCACGCACTCTTTAAAAATTTCCCGTTCCGTAATAAACGAATAAACTCGTTTTTTTGACCAAAAAAAATATTATCAGGAGAAATTTTGTAGACCCTAGGAATTGCTTGGATGAAGCTGTACGGTGCATCAGAACTATCATCTTCCAACTTCGCAAGGGTCTGATAATGTATGCCGAACAGCGGTGCAGCTTCTTTCTGCGTATATCCGGCATTAATTCTTGCCGCTTCAAGTGTGATTTTAGCATCCATGTTTCATCACCTCCACATGGCTTAATCATAAACGAGTTTATTCGTTTTGTCAATATAAATAACGAATTTTTTCGTTTGGCCAACTCGAAAAAACTTGTTTTAAACGTTTTTATTCGTTATAATATATCCAACAAAAACATGAAGGAGTGAGAATATATGCCGCGTAACAAGTTGTCTAAGTTTGAAATTTCATTACGTGAACAGATTTCCAAGAATCTAAAAAACCTGTCTGCCGGCTTAACACAGAATGAACTATCAGAAAAGACGGGCATCCCCACTTCTACCTTGTCGGGATACTTTGCTATGCGGTCAACACCAAATGCCGGGAACGTACAGAAAATAGCAGATGCACTTCATGTAAAGAAGTCCGATATTGACCCGCGGTTTTCTCCGGAATTTATAAATGAGGATCAGCAGCTCAGCCCGCAGGATGAAAGGGGAATTGAATCGGACCTGGAAGATATGATGAACTCCGTATCTTCTGCTGCTTATGAAGAAGGGGCGGATATTGAAGATATTGAAGCCTTCACCGCTACCCTTAAAGCGGCTATGATTCAGGCCAAGAAGATTGCTAAAAAGAAATACACTCCCAAAAAGTATCGAAAGGAGTAAGTGCTATGGACGTTCGAAAGAAAGTTCAGCAGCTGATCAGCAAATACAACACGGATAATCCGTTCAAGCTGGCTGAGTTATTGGGGATCCACATTATTTACGGGAACCTGGGAGGCTGGTTAGGAAACTATCTGAAATACAAGCGGTCAAAATTTATTATCATAGACAATGAACGGACCCCGGAAAGCATGTTGCTGTTTGTGTGCGCTCACGAATTGGGTCATGCTCTCTGCACTCCCACGGCCAACACCCAATGGTTAAAGACCTATACCATGAGCGTAAACGCTGATAAAGTCGAGCATACTGCCAATAAATTTGCTGTCAGTTTATTATTAAACGAAAGGTATTTGTCAGAATATCCTGATACCTCTTTGTATGACCTGGCCGCGAATAGAGGCGTGCCGGAGCAATTTATTGCCTTGTTAAAGGAGATGTGACATGATTTTCAAGTTGTTTTTAATGATCGCTTATTTCGTTATCTGCCAAATCCTGATTGCTAAAAGCAAGAGTATTTCTTTCATCCTGGCGCTCGCATTCCCTATTGTAGCCTGGTTCTCTCCCATTATTCCCCGCTGGTATGTTTTCATCCTGGCATTTTCTACAGTGTCAAGCGCGTTTGGGTATCCTGGCCGGATCCCAGTATATAATCAGCCCCTCTATATGAGGAAATACGGGTGGCTTCTCTCCGTTTTTGAAAACGGTCTGCTGCTCATCGGTCTTGTCTGGATGCTCTATTCTGCCGTGACTAGTGTCAAGGGATTGTTTTAAGGGGTGGAAGCCATGTCTCAGAAGTGTGTCATATACGCCCGTTATTCGTCCGACAGGCAGCGGGAGGAATCCATTGAAGGGCAGATAAGGGTCTGCGAAGAATTCGCCTCCAGAAACGATTTAGAGGTTATACAGACCTATACGGACCGTGCACTTACTGCCAGGACGGACCGGAGACCGGCGTTTCAACAAATGATTGCCGACTGCAAGAAACGGCAGTTCAGTTATATCCTGGTGTACAAGCTGAACCGGTTCAGCCGGAACCGCTACGACAGCGCCGTGTACAAGCATAAGATTGCCCAGTACGGTGTCAAAGTGCTGTCAGCTATGGAAAGAATCACGGATGATCCGTCCGGTATCCTCCTGGAATCTCTGATAGAAGGGATTGCAGAATACTATAGTGCTGAGCTGGCGGAAAACGTGCACCGGGGAATGACGGAAAATGCCCTGGAAGGAAAGGCAAATGGCCGGGCCCCGCTAGGGTACAAGAAAGGGCCGGACGGGAAACTGGTCATTGATGAACGGAGTGCGAAGGCCGTCCGTTTCATCTTTCAAAGCGTGCTGGAAGGCCGGACGTTGAAAAAGATAGCCGGGGAACTTAACGCCATGGGATATAAAAATTCCTTTGGAAGGCCGTTCGTATCCAGCAATTTCGGGAACCTGCTCAAAAATAAAAAGTATATCGGCATCTACCATTGGGGAGATGAAGATGTAGAAGGTGTGGTCCCTCCGATTATTGACAAGGGTGTATTCGAGAAGGTCCAGGAAATCATGGAAAGCCGGAAGCACAAAAGCACCCGGAAACGCGTAGACGCTTACCTTTTGACCGGCAGATTGACCTGTGGGCTGTGCGGGGCCCCTTATGTCGGGAAAAGTGGTACCAGCCACACCGGGGAGCCATACGCCTATTACTGCTGTTCCAATAGAATCCATAGAAAAGGCTGCAAGGGAAAGAACTACCGACAGGACAAACTGGAAGAATGGATAGCCATGGAAACATTGAAAGCACTCAACCGGCCGGAGACCATACGACAGCTGTCAGAACAAATTATCAAGCTCCAGAAAGAGGCGGCATCCGAACCGGATCCAGTCATAGACAATCTGGAAGCAGAGCTAAAAGACTACACAAAGCGCATGAACAATTCCATCAAAGCGATAGAGGCCGGGGTGGTATCGGAAACGATTGCGAAAAACATAAGCACTTATGAATACAAAATAAAAGCCCTGGAGAAAGAACTCTCCAGGGCAAAATTGAAGCATCAGCCATTCACACTATCACAGGATCATATTGAATTTTTCCTCACGTCTCTCCTGGCCGGTGATCCAGCTGACAGAACATACCGCATCCAGCTGATTGATACCTTGATAGCCGGAGCTGTGATATACGACGACAGGATAGAAGTGTACTACAAATACAAAGAAGAACTTCCTTCGCTCCTCAATCCGCTGAGGATTAAGGAAGAAGGAAGTTCGCATGGGAAAAATTTGGTGGGCCCACTTGGGTTCGAACCAAGGACCAACCGGTTATGAGCCGGGGGCTCTACCGCTGAGCTATAGGCCCAATGTAGTAAATTATAGTACAAATACCGTTATACTGTCAATTACTCCAGAAATTCTTTTAAAGGTTTGCTGCGTTTGGGGCTCCGCAGCTTACGCAATGCTTTGGCTTCAATCTGCCGAATCCGTTCCCTGGTCACCCCAAAATACTGCCCTACTTCTTCCAGTGTCCGGGTCCGCCCGTCCATCAGGCCAAACCGCAATTCCAGTACCCTGCGCTCACGGGTACTTAAATGTTCCTGCAGGACTTTCCCCAGCTGTTCCTGAAGCAGGGTGTAGCTAGCTGCATCGGCTGGCGAAGGGGCTTCCTGATCTTCGATAAAGTCGCCCAAGTGGGAATCTTCTTCTTCCCCGATAGGCGTTTCCAGAGAAACAGGTTCCTGGGCAATCTTTTGGATTTCCCGCACCCGTTCCACAGGAACATCCATTTCTTTAGCGATTTCTTCCGGGGTAGGTTCTCGTCCCAGCTCCTGCAAGAGCTGCCGGGATACCCGCACCAGTTTATTAATGGTTTCCACCATATGCACTGGGATGCGGATGGTACGAGCCTGGTCTGCAATGGCACGGGTAATGGCTTGGCGGATCCACCAGGTCGCATAGGTACTGAATTTGAAGCCTTTGCTATAATCAAATTTTTCCACGGCTTTGATAAGCCCCAGGTTGCCTTCCTGAATGAGATCCAAAAACAGCATGCCCCGTCCCACATACCGTTTGGCAATGCTGACAACCAACCGAAGATTGGCTTCGGACAAGGATTTTTTCGCATTATCTCCGCAGGTTTCCAACCGGTGCAGCAGACGGTTAAATTGCTTTTCTATCTCTTCAATCCGCTGTTGCAACGCTTCATCTGCTTTTTGGTGGGTCGCTTTTTCCTTCACCACGCTTAGCAGTTCCTGTAGCGTGGCCAGATGGTTAATATCCACTTCTTCCACAGGCTGCACAGTCTCATCTTTTGGGGCTGGGGAAATTTTAAGGTGATTTTCCTGAACCAGCCGGTGCAGCCGTTTTTTTTCGTCCATGGTCATGGCTTTAATCAGTTGCTGGTACTGCGCAAATTCTATGGTGTTGGAATCTCCCAGCATTTCCTGCGCCCGCCGGTAGGTAATGGGAACACTACGATCATCAGCCCAGTGGCTTTCTTCTGCCAGCATAGTATCGGCCTGATCCAACAATTTGACCATGGATAGTCGTTTATTGATAGGCGCAGGAGCGCTCTCAGGCTTTTCACCTTTTAAAATAGCTTTTGCCTGATTGCCTTTATCCGCCCGCTTGGCTAATTTAATTTCATCGTCCCCGGTCAAAAGAGGCACCCGCCCGATTTCCTTTAGGTACATGCGTACCGGATCATCTACAATGACCCCTTCCGGGACGGATAGATTATTCAGTTCCGGTTCCTCAACCTTCAGGTCTTCCTCATCAATGGTTTCCGGCTCTTCATCTTCAGAACCATCATCAATGACCTCAATATTTTTTTCTGCCAGTTTCGAATAAATGGCATCCATTTCATCCACGGAGACCGTATCCACATTTTGCAACCGATCTTGAATTTCCTTATAAGTGAGAACGCCTTTATTCTTTTTGGCCAGCGCTTCAAATTCGGCCAGATATTCCGCCGCAGTCTTTGGCTTGTCTTTGTCTTGTATATCCTGGGTTTCCGTTGTTTTTCCCGCCTTCCCCGCAGTCTTAGCCGCTTTCTTCTTTTTTGGAACCGCCTTTACTTTTTCTAGTACAGCCGGATTGACAGGCTCTTGCATAATGGTTTCATCCAGCTTGGGTTCCGCGTTGTTTTGTTTTTTTTCTGCCATGGGGCGTCCCCTCCTTTCCAGCAAATAAGGGGCATAGCCCCTGCCCCGTCATCCGCCTTGTGTGGATAATTTTCCTATCTCCATTTTTATTCGATGGCATTCTGCTAATTCCTGCAAAAATTTTTCATTTCCTTCTTTTTCATATTGGCCCGCCAGTTGACTATGCCGCTCATATTCCTTTTCCAGCGCCCCGATCTCCATCCGCCTCAGGCAATCTGCCAGAATCACCGGTAGCGAAGAGCGCTGCACCGTAAGATGCAGAATTTGCACCAGTTCCTCTTGCGCCGATTCGTTCAAAACAGCGAACAAATCCCGGGGATCCTGATACCGCCCTTCTTTTAGCAGTAAAAGCAATTGCTGAAAAATCTCCTGCCGTTCTTTCACCGTAAAAGAATCCACATGAGCGATTCCTTCCTGCCCTGGCTGGGGCGGAATTCCTTCCAAAAATGCCCTGAGTACCAGACGTTCTGCCTGCTCCGTGGGACTCATCGGCCGCATTTTTTTCTGCAGCAGCCATTCCGGATTGAAGGTGCTCTTTCTCTCTCCCCTGAGCAGTTTGCGATATTCGCTCTGGATCATTCCTTCGTCAATGGAAAGCCGCCGGGCAAGATCCCGTATCCGTTCTCCCACTTCCACATCGCTGGTACAATCTTTAAAAAATGGTAAGACTTTTGCTACTACGGCTACTTTTCCGGAAAGGCTATCCGTATCTTCCCCAGCAAGCACCGTGTCCACTTCGTAATCAATGCCCGTCTTGGCGTTTTTCACCAAGTTTTCAAAGGCTTCCCGGCCTTCCTTACGTACAAATTCATCCGGATCCTTGCCATCTGTCACATGCATAACACGGCATTGCAAACCTGCCTTAAGGGCAATAGGGATCGCCCGCATCGCTGCATTTTTCCCCGCATTGTCGCTGTCAAAGCAAAAAATCACTTCCGGTGCCAGCCTCTTTAATAGCGTTGCCTGGTATTCGGTGAACGCGGTTCCCATGGAGGCCACAGTCCAAGTAATTCCGGCGGCATGAAGGCTGATGGCATCCATATGCCCTTCCACCACCAGGGCTTGTCCCCGTTTACGAATTTCATTCATAGCCCGATCCAGGCCAAAGAGCAATTTTCCTTTGTGAAACCAGGGGGTTTCCCCGGTATTCATGTATTTGGCCGGAGAATCCTCCGCATGGAGAATTCGTCCCGTAAAGCCTACTACACGCCCCCGGAGATCTTTAATCGGAATCATAATTCTTGCCCGAAATTTATCATAGACGCCACTACCAGAATTTCTCCGGTTCACAAGCCCGGCTTTCACTAAAGTTTCCTCCGTTACGCCCCGTTTGACTAGAGTGGTATGGAGAGTAGTAAAATCCGGTGGAGCCATGCCCAGGGTAAAGGATTCAATAATATCAGCTCCAATACCTCGCCCTGCTAGATACGTACGTCCCTGTTTTCCATATTGGGTACGAGTCAGGCAGGCATGAAAAAAACGGTCTGCCAGCGCATTGGCTTCGTATACTTCCTTGGTCTCTTTTTCCCAAGCCAGTTCTTTGGCAGACTTTTCCCGCTCGGGTATGGGAATCCCATATTTTTCCGCCAGCGTCTTCAGCGCCTCAAAAAACTCCACATGATCCCGACGCATCACATAGGAAAACACGTCCCCTCCTGCGCCGCAGCCGAAACAATGAAACAATCCCTTCACTGGATCCACGGTAAAAGAAGGGGTTTTCTCCCCATGAAAAGGGCAACACCCCCAATACCGGTTGCCTCGTTTTTTCAAATCCACAGTCTCCGCTACAATGCTTACAATGTCCGCGGCCTGCCGAACCTGCTCTTTGAAATTTACATATTCTTCTTTGCGGTCATCCATGGATCTTCCCTCTCTTGCTACGATATTGCTACTATTCGACAAAAGAGAGAGAATTCCTGCTATCGCAGAAATTCTCTCCTTGGAAAGGTACGTTTAATATTCGTAATCAAAGCGTTTGCGCAGATATTCCAGAATCAGGCTGGCCGTTTCTTCAATGGCCCGCTCGGATACATTAATGATCATGCAGTGAAGCCGCTGCATCACAGACCGGGCATATTCCAGTTCTTCCTGGATCCGGCGGATATCTGCATAATTGGCACCATCTGTAAGTCCCATGGCTTTCAGCCTAGCAATACGAATCTCGTTCAGCTTATGGGGGTCAATAAGCAAGCCAATAATTCGGCTGCTGGGCACCTTAAACAACTCCTCTGGAGGCGGAATCTCCGGAACAAGCGGCACATTCGCCACTTTTAGCTGCTTATTGGCCAGGTACATAGATAGCGGCGTCTTGCTGGTACGGGATACGCCGATAATCACCAGATCCGCTTTTGTAAGGCCCCAGGGATTTTTGCCATCGTCGTATTTAATGGCAAATTCCACGGCGGCCACCCGTTTGAAATATTCGTGGTCCAGGGCATGAATCAAGCCCGGCTGGTTTTTCGGCAATAGGCCGGATGTTTTTTCAATGGCTTTTAAGACTGGACCCAGGATATCCACCACTTCCACGTCCAGTTCCATCGCCTTAGAGGCCACTGCTTCCCGCATTTTCGGAGAAACAATTGTATAACACACGACAGCATTCTGTTCCTTGGCTTCGTCCAGAATTTTTTCTACCTGTTCCACGTTCTTTACATACGGGACCCGGATGATTTCAAATTTTTCTTCTGTAAACTGACTAGTCGTTGCCTTCAACACGGATTCCGAGGTTTCCCCGATGGAATCAGAAATCGCATAAATCACCGATGCATTAGCTATGATAAATCCCTCCCTTTCCTTCTGCCAATTCCGCCAAAAGGCGGGTCATACTGGTTTTGGTGACGCGCCCTACTACTTTTAGCTTTTTGGGCTGTTTTTCCAAGACAGTGACGACAGGCAGGCAGTCAATCTCGTCATCAATAAGACGCCGGGCTGCCGTTGCAGCCGGTTCTTCCGGCGATATGGTCACAATTTTGCTAAGTGGTGTCATAACCATCACTACCGGTAGGGCATGCAAGTCAGCGCCGGGGTTCATGGCGGCTTTCAGCAGGTCCTTCCGGGAAATTACCCCTTGTAAAAGCCCCTCTGCGCCTTCTACCACAAATAGTGTCCCCACATCTTCCAAAAACATGGTTACAGCAGCATCATAGGCATTTTTATCTCCACTGACCACGATGGGTACGGATTTAATGTCCTCCACCGTAATGGACGATAGCTCTTCCTGGAGCATTCCCAGGGTATTTTTGCCCGTGTAATAGTATCCTACCCGGGGCCGGGCATCCAGAACGCCGCTCATAGTCAATATCGCAAGATCCGAACGGAGTGCGGCCCGGGTCAGCCCCAATGCGTCGGCAATCTGCTGGCCCGTAGTAAGCCCGGTCTGCCGGACGATCTCCGCAATTTTTTGTTGTCTTGCACTCAGAGGCATAAGCCTTTCTCCTTTCGGGCGCCGTTACTTACCAGCTCCATTATAGAAGAAAACAGGGACACTTGCAAATGCAGGCATCCCTGTTTGTACTGTATTTTTTACCAAGCTAAGAGATCATCATGGAGATTCCGGCCGCGCCCAGTCAATTTGTCCAGAATAATCCGCTGTTCCACCTGGGCCACCATTTTTTTGGTAAACTTCACAGCATCAGGGTTCACGCTCATGCTGTCAATGCCGCTTTGCACCAGAAATTCCGCAAACGCAGGATATACGCTGGCAGCTTGCCCGCACAGTGAAACCGTCTTGCCATCTTTGTGAGCCACCTCAATAAGGTGACGAATGGACCGTTGTACAGCCAAATTCCGCTCATCAAACAGGTGGGCAATGCCGTCGTTATTCCGATCGCACCCCAAAGTCAGCATAGTTAGATCATTGGACCCAATGGAATAGCCATCCACAAATTGGTTAAACTGATCAGCCAGGATAATATTGGCCGGGATTTCTGCCATCAACCACACTTTAAAGTCCGGCCCTCTGTGCAGTCCTTCTTCCGCCATAATCTCCACGACTTTTCGTGCTTCTTCCACGGTACGGCAGAACGGGATCATAACGTTCAGGTTTTTCAGACCATATTCTTCCCGGACTTTGCGAACTGCCTGGATTTCCAGACGGAACGCTTCCGTATATTTAGGATCATAGTAGCGAGAAGCGCCTCTCCAGCCCAACAGGTCACTGGATTCATGGGGTTCAAATTCGTCCCCTCCCTTGAGATCCCGGTATTCCGTGGATTTGAAATCGCTAAAGCGCAAAGTCACAGGACGCGGAGCCATAGCCGAGCAAACTTTGCGGAACCCTTCTGCCAGGGCGTCCACCACTTTTTCCGGATGGCCTGTTTTGATCAGATAGAGTGGATGCTCGTGAATATACGTGGTCCAGATAAATTCTTCCCGCATAAGGCCAATGCCGTCACAAGGAAGTTTGCTGTATTTTTCTGCCAGATCCGGGTCGCCCAAGTTCATGTAGATCTTGGTTCCTGTGACTGGGAAGGTCTCTTCAGCCACGACAGTCTGTTGGGGAGCTGCCGCTGCTTCTGCCTTTTTCACCTGGAGGTTGCCGGCAAACACAACGCCGTTACTGGCATCCACCGTCACTTCTTCCCCATCCATCAAAAGATCCGTGGCTGCCTGGCCCCGGCTCTTGGTGCCTACGATGCAAGGGATCCCCAATTCCCGGCTGACGATAGAAGCATGACATGTCATTCCGCCGCTATCGGTAACAATTGCCTGGGCTTTTTTCATAGCTGGTACCCAGTCAGGAGCGGTCATTTCCGTTACCAGAATTTCCCCATCCTTAAAAGCATCAATATCTTTCGGATCACGGATTACATGGACTTTTCCGTATCCCATGCCTGGGCTGGCTGGAAGTCCTTTAATGAGAACCTTTGCGCTCTTATTGCTGGCATCATTCTGATTTTCTGCTTCTTGTTTCTTTTCTTTATTTCTCCGGGACCAAACAGTTTCCGGCCGGGCTTGAAGAATCCAGATATTGCCATCTCGTTCGTCAATGCCCCATTCCATATCCATATAGCAACCATAGTGGGCCTCAATCTTTTTAGCGTACCCGGCTAGCTCCAGAATTTGCTCATTGGAAAGGGTCTGGCGTTTCCGGTCTGCTTCCGGCACAGGAACTTCTTCCGTGTCGCCCCCCTGCTTGCGCACCAGCATCACGTCCTGTTCATTGACCGTAGCAGACAGGATCTTCATATCTTGCTTGGATACAATATAGCTGTCAGGGGTCACAATACCACCTACAACATATTCACCCAGTCCATAAGCCCCTTCAATCATGATATTTTTATCGTCGCCATTGGCTACGTTGACGGTAAACATAACGCCGGAAGCCTTAGAAAATACCATCATCTGCACTGCCGCGGATAAGGCCAGGGACAAATGATCATACCCCTGTTTTTCCCGGTAGTACACAGCACGGTCAGTAAAGCAAGAGGCATAGCATTCCTTCACTTTGGCAATAACGGTTTCTGCACCCTGTACATTCAGGTACGTATCCTGCTGTCCAGCAAAGCTGGCATCCGGCAAATCTTCCGCCGTAGCACTGGAACGTACCGCCACATACGGCTCTGGTACATTCATTTTCTGTGCCAATTCCTTATAGGCACCGCGGATGGCGTCCTGCAGATCCTGGGGCATTTCCTGGGCCATAATGGCTTCTCTCAGTTGTCTGCACACACTGCTTAACTGCTCGCTGTTTTCCACGTCTGTCAAACCAGCAAGAAGGCTGCGCATTCTACTTTCCAGCCCCGTCTCTTTCATAAAGTACCGGTAGGCGTACGCCGTGGTAGCAAACCCGTAAGGAACGGGCACATCGGTTTTAGACGTCATTTCTCCCAAAGAAGAAGATTTTCCGCCTACAATATCCACATCTTTTCTTTCCAGCTGATCAAACCACAACAAATAAGTTTTGGATTTATCCATGTGTTGTCCGCTCCTTTATGCCACATTAATCAAAGAACTGTCCTTGATTTAGTGTATACTATATCACTTTGTTGTGTTCTATTCAAGTAGATAAAAAAATTATTTTTTCCGCAAGAGAAACAAAAAATACGGCGTGCCACACAATGCCGTGATGATCCCTACCCGGATCTCACTGCCAGGGAGAACAATCCTTCCCGCCGCATCACAAAAGACTAAAAACACAGCCCCACCTAGCGCACTCAAAGGAAGTAATACTCTATGGTCCGGCCCCAGCACCAGCCGTAACATATGAGGCACAATAAGCCCTACAAAGCCGATATTGCCCCCCGCACACACCCCTAGGGCCATAACAAGGCTCGTTAAACCAAGCAGCAGTTTGCGCCATTTAGGTGCGGCTAGTCCCAGAGAAAGAGCCTGTTCTTCCCCTAAAGAAAGTACATTAAGCTGACGCCCCCAAAGAAATAACACACTAAGACTGCACAAAAGCAAAGGCAAGATTCCCCGCACCTGCAACCAGCTTCCAGAAGAAAGGCTCCCCAGTGTCCAGAAAAAATATTGCTGCATCACCGCATCCGGAGCAAAACTCAATAGACCTGCTGTGAGGGCTCCGCAAAAAAGGCTCACAGCCACACCGGATAAAAGCAGTTTCAAACGGCTATCCTGTCCGCCTCGTCCTAAAAAGGCCACACAGGCACAGGCCAAAAGAGCACCACAAAAAGCCCCTAGGGGCAGCCATACAAAATGCAGTTGGGGCAATCCTAAAAGAAGACTGATCACCGCCCCTAGTGCCGCACCGCCGGATACCCCCAAAATTCCTGGATCGGCCAAAGGGTTGCCAAAAACACCTTGCAGCACGGCCCCCGATGTGGCTAGCGCCGCTCCTGCCCCCAGTCCCAGCAGCAGCCGCGGCAGGCGAAGATGCACTAATACGTTTTTTTCCAAAGAAGTCAGTGTCCCACACAGTACGTGGACGGGGGAAACAGGCACCAGTCCAGCCAGAAGCGACCACACACTGACACAAAAAAGAGCCAGCAAAAGCAGAATAGTGACATTACGTTGTTTTTTGCACATAGTTTCTCCTACGAAAAAAAGGATGCCCCGGAACAATCCGTGCATCCTGTCATTTTCTGGTAGCGCCAACGAGAATCGAACTCGTGATTTCGCCTTGAGAGGGCGACGTCTTAGCCGCTTGACCATGGCGCCAAACATCCTCCTAAGAGGGTACTTGTTAAGTATAATCCCCTTAGTAAGACCTGTCAAGGTTTATCTTACTCTTTGGATCAAAGCCGTAAGCCCCATCACCAGCACCACATCCGGCAAAGTGCAGCCCACAGGAATATCTAATGTCATCAAATAGCGATAAACCAGGAAACCGATGCCCCAGACCAGTAGATTTTTCCAAGAAAAGGCCTCCTGATAAAAATCTTTTTTGGCAAAAAGCACACTACTTAAAAGAACCCCTGCCATAGGCGCAAAAACAGAACCGATAAAATACAAAAACTCCGTAATATCATCCATGGGATACAGGATTGCTGCCGCCGTGCCCAGTACTGCTGCAGCAATAGCAAACAGTTTTTCTTTCCCAGCACCGCCAATGGACGTTAAGGAAATCCCGGCAGATAAGGCATCTAGGAACGTCGTGGTTACCGTAGAAAAGACGATAATTAAGAGTCCTGCTGTTCCCAGACCTGCTTTCAGCATGATGGCGCCCACATCCGTATCCCCGGCAAAGGAGGCAGCACCCATCCCGATGAAGAACATCCAGCAGCTTACCAGATTATAAGTCACGGTGGATACAAACGTCGCTTTTTTCCCGCTAGCAGCGCTGCAGGTATAGTCCCCCACAACAGGCAGCCAGGAAAGAGGCATGGAGATCGCAATCTCCAAAGCCGCTCCGAAAGACAGACTGTCGTCCCCGCTAGGAAGTACACCGCTTCCCGCAAAGACCGTAGCGCAAAGCACAAGCGTCAGCAGAAAAAGAGCCGTCACGGCCACCCGATTCACCTTGGACAGGCCACCGGCTCCCAGGGCAATCCACACCACAATCAGCCCGCCGATCAAAAGACAACCTATGGCATGGGAGCCGCCTAGGAGGACTGCTGAGGACAAAGCCCCGTCATAAATCATAATTGCTGTCCAGCCCAATAGTTGGATCACGTTCAGCGCGGCAAACAGCAATCCACCTTTGTGTCCAAAAGCCATTTTCACGGCTTCCATGGCAGTACGACCGCTTTGCGCGCTGATAAGGCCTACTAAATAAAATAAAATGCCACCCAGAACATGCCCCAGCACAATGGCTTCCACTGCCTTTACGGCACCCAAGGGAGCTAGCAATGTCCCGGCAAGAATTTCCGCAATAGATACCCCAGCGCCGAACCACAACATCCCGTTATCTAGTAACGACGTTTTACCATTTTCCATTGGCATTTCCCTACTTCCTTTTTGGATTCTCCCCTTTTCTTTCTCATTGTACGGGAAAAGTCATAGCTTGTCCATATAAAATGCAGTCTGGACGGCGTTAGTTTTTTGTTAGTTGGATATGGTTAGAGATTCCCCTTGGGTATAA
>DXYB01000040.1 GCA_019416065.1 Acidaminococcus sp.
AAGTGGCTCAAAAATTCATCAGCGAGTGGTTCACTTTTTCATTGACATTCACAACGGCCCTTTCCCGGAGTACTTGGGCTATTGTTTTCCCCTCTGCGGCCACTTCTTTCCCATTGATGCGCATACAACCCCTCCTCCTGCCTATATAAAAAAAGAGAAGCTCCCTGAAAAGGTTGCTTCTTTTTGCTGCTAAATATTCCTACGTTGGCATTATCCAAATCAGGTTCATGGGTCTAAAGGGCGTACCTTCCTCTCAGCCTGTACGGCAAAATGCCTGCAAGCTCCCCTGCCGTCAACTAACGGCTACATTATGTAGTTATAATTTTATTATAAGCCCAGGTCCCAGATTGTCAAGCAGTAATCCAGTTTAGGCCATACTAAAAGTGAGACAAAGGCAGGTCTCACTTTATTCTTTTTTCTCTTTTCTTCCTAAGGGGAACGTCCCTTTTACCGATAAGAGGCAATTCGTAAATCACACGTCCATCCGGACCTGTCAATTGAATGATTTCATCCGCTTCCGCCAATTCTTGTTGGTGTCTGGTTTCTTCTAGTTGTATCTCTTTTGTTGTCTCTTTTTCTTTCATCTTTTTTCACCCTGTAGCCTATTCTTTAAAAAAATAACTGTACAATAGAACACAGGTCTTATTATAGCAGAAAAAGGAAGAAGAGTAAAAAGCACTTGCCGCAGCAAGTGCTTTTTTGTGGATTTTTTGCAGGTCACCCAAAATATTGAATCATGCTTTTTTGATTTTGGAACCATACACGTCCCGCAGAACATCCCCTTCATCTTTGTCGTTAATCCGCACCCGTTCTATCTTATGCCGGTCATTATCTTTACCGGAAATGCGGTCTACCCGGAAACGATCGGCTTCTTGTGCTTCAGTGAGCTCGGGTTTAAATTCGTGGATGGTCTTAATCATGGTACCATCTACAACGGCGCCATTTTGCAGGGCGCGGTAAATAATGGCCGCATATTCATAGCGCGTCATACTGCGATCGCCTTTAAATTCCCCATCGGGATAGCCTTTTAAATAGCCGGCATTGGCCAGTTTTGTCACGTATTCGTAAGCCCAGTGGTTTTCCGGTACGTCGGGGAATTGCCTGTCACCAGAAGCGATTGTACCTTTTGCGATGGGAGCGCCAACTTCATAGGCGGCGACCTTCTGGGTGAGGAGTTCTAATTTTTCCTTCATGGCGAGCATATCTTTTGCCATGGCTACCCGGGAACGGGTAATGTGGGTATGCTGTCCCAGTTTAAAGGTTACGCCGGCATTGACAAGATTTTCCCCACCTGCAAAACTACCACCTACGGAGAAAAGTACATCTTCTGTAGGACGGTAGAAGGCCCCAATGGCCACAGCATGGGTATCTTTATAATTCCCATAGCCGGCGGCGAAATCCCATTTATCATCCGGATCAAAATCTTGAGGATGCAGTGCTGCCAGAGCGGCTGCCCCGGCACCCACTCGGTTGATGCGAGCGCCCAGTTTATTGATGGACGTGCCTATATTGGTTACTTGGTTGTTAATATTGTTAATATCGTCCGTATTCTGTTTTGTTTGGCGATCCAGGGCGGTGATATTCTCTCCCGCAGTATTTTCTGCTTTAATATAATTTCCGTCCTGTTTGACCCGGGTTTCTTGGTACACCGTATCTCCAGTGACTATACCGGTATTGCCATTTGCAATTTCCCCGTCTGCCTTAACAGAAACTGTATAGGTGGAACTGCCGTCGGTATTTTTCGCCTCTGCTACATTCACGTGATCTCCTGCTTGTACCGTATTGCGAGTATCTGTCGTAGTACCGCCAGGATTGGGGGCGGGCGTGATAGAAGCCATAGCTTGTTTTAATTGGGCTACATTCACCGCATCGGTATCATTATATCCTGCGGCCACATTGGTAATTTGACGGGTGTATCCTGCTGTCATGTCACCAATGGATAGCGCTGCCAACGTTGCCTTCCAGGTAGATGATGTATTTGTAGAAGCAGTCTTGGTAGATGGATCGTAGCCTGCTACCCCTTTGGCTGTATTGGCTACGCTATAGGATCCCAGCGCAACGCTGTTCGTTATAGTTGCCTGGGCTTTGTAGCCACCTATTGCCGTAGCAGACTGGGCACTGGCAACACTGCTTCCCCCCATAGCCAAAGACCACCCGCCAGAAGCTGTAGTATTATAACCTAACGCGATATCTTCTCCTTTTGCCGCACTAGCCTTGCGTCCTATGGCAATTGTATTATTGCCGCTGGTTTTTGTCTCTGATCCTACCGCAATAGAATACTGCCCTTCTGCAGTCGTATTTTTTCCACCAATAGCGACCGCTTCAGTTCCTTTAACAGTTAAATAATTCCCTAGTGCGACGCCCCAGTCTCCGCCACCAGCATCGGAACCCCAAATCGTATTGACATCCCCAAAAGAAGATGCCTGATATCCTAATATTTTGGAAGCTTTTCCCACTGCGATGCCTCTGCCAGTTATAGTATTATTTAGTCCTACTACTACATTCTGGTCCGTGGACTTTACCAATTGTGGGTCTGCCTTTGGATCATTTTGCTCATACCCTACCAGGTTTCCCACGCCAATAACGGCATTATTATCCCCTGCTACGTAGGTTTTTGTGGTTCCTGCATTGTTATAACTCGTGCCAAAGACTGCATTATTTTTTCCGTCTACACTTAAATTCTGGCCGACCACGATGTTGTCCATCGCATACGTAGCAGCGCTACCAGAATGAACTTTACGGGAAATGGTATCTGTTATCATACTATTATTCCCGATAACGGTACTGTTATTGGCAACAGCACTGGACTGGTAACCGATAACTTCGGTTTTGACACCGTGGGACTGGTTTTCTATCCCCAATGTTAAAGAAGAGCTTTTATCAGAGGTATTGCCTCGACCAATCGCAATGGCACCGTATCCTGAGGCGATATCGGTGACACCGATAGCAATGGCATCATCCCCTGTGGCACCGTTGTTATTGCGATTGGAGTTAGTTCCCGTAGTGGTACTGTTAATACTCACATAGTGCACTTGATCATCGTCCGCTGCACATACTATGCTTGTACCCCCCCCGATGGACAAAAGACAGATTGCCGTAAGCATAGCCGCAGCCTGCTTGCTTTTTTGGGAAGATGACTTGCCACAACGTTTAGCAAGTTCTGACACGACGACATACTCCTGCCGTACTTTGCTCCAGATTACTTGATAGCACCGGTTCATCCCATGACCTCCATCCTTATCTCCTAATTATTTTACCAATACTAACCTTATCTATGATAAATTTAATATTAAATCTCCATCTGTATTCTACGCTAAAAATAGAATTTTTACAACGACTTATCGAAAAAATGATTTTTTTCTGATACTGTAAACATACTTTAGAACTATACAAAAGGAAAAACGGATGCTCTCACGAGCATCCGTCATAAGTCATAGGAGTTAAGTTTTTAGGATTATTTTTCTGCTTTCCACAGACCGTGGAGATTGCAGTATTCGTAGGCCGCTACCACTTCATCCCCAGGCACCAGCGCAAAGGTAGCCTTAGGTTCGGTTCCTGGCTGCAGAGCCACACGTTGACAACCGTTTTTGGTTTCCAGAAGAATCCACTGGATATAATGGTTTTCCAGCATTGGATGGATCACGGAACCTACGGTCACCGTTACCAGGTTACCATTTTGTTCCACCACTGGTACGTGTTTTTCTTGAGCGGCATCCACTGTGTTAGGAACCAGCTCCACCATTTCTTCCCCACAGCATACGGTAGGACAAGCAGACGGTTTAATCATAGCGATGATCTTTCCACATTTCTTGCATTGATAAAATTTCAGCGACATACAGACTCCTCCTCGTAATTTTTATTGCTACCTTCGTCTTCTATTATACCACCTGGAGCGCCTTTTGAAAAGCCTTACGGCACAGGGTTGATGAGGATCCCCTGACGATAGGCATGCAAGAGAGCCTTTAGGTCCCGGATGAGCTGCAGGAGCTTTTTGCCATTATCAGTGTCACCGATCATCACCCGTTTGGGTTCCAGTTCCACCTGGGTGGATACAGAATCTATATCCGCATTGTTCATCAGGGCCTGGTACACATCTTTAAAAGGATAGTGGGCTTTGATCCGGATGCCATGGGAATTAAAAATCAGCGTATAGCCTGCAATTCCCGTAGATTTCTGGTAGGCTTTGCTAAAACCGCCATCGATACAGATGGCTTTTCCTTCTGCCCGGACAGGGCTCTCCCCCTTTTTTACCTTCACCGGTGTATGCCCGTTAATGATATGCCCCTGGGGAGAATCAATTCCAAACTCATGCAGGATTTTGATGCATTCCTCAGGATCCTGGTTCAGACGGTAATAGGCATTCTGGGGTTCTTTCCAGGTGCTTTCGTCTTTGATGTAGCTGCGCTCAAAGGTTTTTACCACCCGCCCGGAGACTGGGGAATCCGCACCGCACCATAAATACCACATATAGTCCAGACTCATGGGATCCCGCAATTGGTACGCCTGCCTGGCCAAGGCATCTGCCTTATCCATAAAGGCTTTGCCCTTATAGGGAATGCCATCCAGATAAATTTCTTTGAATGTGCCGTCTTCGTTTAAAGGCAGGCCGCCATGAAACAGTAGATTGTTGTTCATACATTTATACATGGAGCCATGGCTGTAGAGGAACTGGATATGCCGCTGCAGTCGTTCGCTTTCCAAAAAAGCGTTCTGAATCCGTGTCATCACTTGCCGTTCCTTAGAAGAAAGGGCATAGGGATTTTGGGGATTGACCGTAGGAAAGTCTTTGGTCGTGAGTTCGTAGGACTTGCCACCAAGGGCGAGAGTCCCCTCCCCCCACTGAATATGGTGGAACAACAGCCGGTCATCCATATTGTAGCCAGGATGCCGGAACACCACCTGCCCTTCCAGCTTGGAAGTGATCACGTTAATGGCCTTTACCATAGGGGGGATGCCATCTTCTTCTTTGTAAGTCTCCAGGGCAAACAGAGCGAAATCCCGCAAACTGATCCCGTACCCATTTTCCAGAATTTCCAGATTGTCATAGCGGATATTATTCCGCAGCACGTTGGCAATGCAGGCTTCTTGTCCTGCTGCTGCTCCCATCCACAAAATATCGTGGTTTCCCCACTGGATATCCAGACTGTGATGGTGCATCAGGGCATCCATGATCTTATCCGCATGGGGTCCCCGGTCGTAAATATCTCCGATCATATGGAGATGGTCTACGGCCAGTTGTTTGATCAGTTTTGCCAGGGCATAAATAAATTGCCGGATACTGCCTGTTTCCAAAATTGAGTCAATAATTTTTGTGTGATATAGTAACTGATTCTGGTCTTCGTCCGGCTGCGCATAGAGCAGCTCGTCAATAATAAAGCGGAAATCAGCCGGCATCGCCTTACGTACTTTCTTGCGGGTATATTTGGATGACACCAGTTTGGCTACGTCCAGCATATATTCCAGTACTGTGCGATACCATTCGTCACTGATAGCCCCTTCCCGGCGCAAGAGATCCAGTTTTTCCTTAGGATAATAAATCAGCGTCAAGAGATCATCCTGCTCTTTGGCAGGCATATCCGGAAACAGCATTTTCACCTTTTCCCGAATAACGCCAGCGCAGTTATTTAAAAGATGTTGGAACGCCTCATATTCCCCGTGGACATCGCTCATAAAATGCTCCGTGCCCTTGGGCAGGTTTACGATGGCCTGGAGATTGATAATTTCCGTGAATGTAGCATCCTGGGTGGGATATTCCCGGGATAACAGTTCCAAATAGCGGAGATATTCCGGGGTATAGACTGTTTGCTTCTCCATGGCACACCTTCCTTTTTATGTGGTTGTTTCCGCCTTTTGCACGCTCTCCGGAGTCCAGCCTTCGGTAAAAATGGTGCTGGGCCCATCCGGTGTATATTGGGCAGAGTTGAGTCCGCACGTACCTGAACCGGGCAAAATCTTTCCCGTTTTATCCCGTCCTAGCCAAGGCCGTTTTAATTGTTCCAGTTTGCCCCTACGGGTTTCAGTGTCCCGCTGCTGGGCAAAAAGCCATTCTAAGGGATGTTTCAACTGGTAGCCGTATTTCCACGTAGACATGTGGGATCCGCGGGTAAAAGCGCCCCACAAAATGCCGCCTCCGGGCTTCGCACTTTGCTGCCGCGTCAACTTCTGGTCCAAGGCTTCCTGCTTCGAAAGCGCTTCATAGGGATCCAAGGATGCGGTAGCAATGGCTTTTCCAGCAGATTGGTAATAGTCTTTTACCGCATCCCATTCTCCCGTTGCCATGGGATCTCCTGCGCAGGTATGCACCAGAATATTGTCATCGGAAATCATATAATACCAGTTCTGGTAATTTGCCTTGTCTAAGCCGAACCCATTAAAGCTGATGGGATCATTTTCTGGCGTGCGGGCCGGAGAATTGCTGTTTTCCACCCATTTATCGTAGTTATTAGACCACTGGGCTCCTATCAGCGCTAGCCCTGCAAAAAAATTATCCCGCTGGGCCGCCATATTCAGCAGGAGCATGCCGCCCATGGACTGGCCTGTACCATAAATACGATTTGTATCTACATAGTCCTTGTAGGTATGGAGCAAGGAATCCAAAAGCTCCCAAACCGCCGTATTGGCGTCACTGGAGGCTACATAGTCATTGGTGGAGCGATGGGTGTCATTCACCTGGGGGACAACAATAATGGCCGGGTGTTTTTTTTGAAACGCCGGATCCGTCAATTTGGCTGCTGCCATGGAAGACGTAAGGGACGCCATGGGATCTGTGCTATTAGCCCCCGCATGTTCCATATGAAGCACTACGGGAAGTTTTCCTTTGTTTTTCTCCAAAATGGTAGCGTCCGGCACATAAATCGCATAGGGCAGGGAAAAATCCGTATATTCCCCTGTGTATTCACTATAACAATGGGTTGCGGCAAAGGCATTGCCATCTTCTATACGATGCAGCGTCCACCCGCTGCCAGGAGCAAATTGGGGCAGGATGATTGTTGCCGGGTCTGTAGAAATCACAGTACGGATCTGGTTACTATGCTGCTTTTTCTCTTCTGCCTTGGCAAACCCCTTTTCGATGCGATTGTCTTTTCCCTTTTGCGTATTTGTTTCCTGACGCTCCGTATAATTGCGGATAAAAGATGTCCCTGGCTGGATGATTTCCCCATCCACAGCTTGTATGGGAAGGAGTTGTTTTACCCCCGCCAGCATGGATGTGGTATACAGGAGATTTTGCCCGCTGAGCATATAGTTAGTGTTCAGCTCCAGGATGACATAGTTTCCTTCCTTTGTACCCCCTTCTCTAGAAGGCGTTGCCACACGATTTACGTAGGCGCGGGTAATTTCCCCTTCGTTGCCGGAAATACCATCTCCATCCCGTTCTATGGCTGCCTGGAAGCCATTTTGGGCAATCTGCTGCTTGGCATAGTCTTCCACCGTATAGGTATTCTTGGAAATGGACGAAGCCTGTACCGGTTTTTTATATTCCACAATGATCGCGGACGGCTTGGCTCCTTCTAAATCCACAAATCCATAGGAGAGTACCGCCGCAATCGCTTGGTCCGCTGACTGGGCATACCCTACGCCTCCCAGGCCGAGTATACTAGCGCACAGCAATGATACTAGTTTCTTTTTCATTAGGTATAGCCTTCTTTGTCTTAACAAACGAGCGTTATTCTTTCTGATACGCTTCCAGATTTAAGGTTCCCAGCTGCCGATCCACCATGATGGCATTGGTTACGGAACCGGACACATTCAGCAGCGTCCGCATCATATCAATCAAGGGATCAATGGCAAGAATCGGACCGATGAGACTGAAGGAAGAAGCCATGCCCACCCCGGATAACGCAACGGAAGCAGCCATGGTAGCTGTCCCAGGAATTCCTGCAATACCCAAAGAACCCAGCGTCACTACGATCACGGACATCACCAGCATGGTCGCATCCAGCGGTGTCCCCGTCAAGCGGCACACATACACAATTAACATCGCTGGAAATACACCGGCACATCCTTGCATCCCTGCGGTGGTACCAAATCCAGCTACGAAATTGGCGGTGCTGGAGTCCACCCCCAGTTTGCCTGTCAGCGTCTCTACGGTAACGGGCAAACAGCCAGCGCTGGAACGAGAGGTGAAGGCCAAAATAAATAGCGCGATACTTTTCCGTACATAAGGGATGGGACTTAGTCCATGCAGGGAGAGCGCCACCATCTGGAGTACAAATTGTACGGCTAGCGCCACGTATAACGCCACAATAAATGTTCCCACATTCAAGATGCTGGACAGGCCTTTTTGGGCAATGGTATTGGCCAAAAGGGCGACTACGGCCCAGGGCATATAGTCCAAAATCAAAAGCGTCATGTTCATCATGGCTTTATGAGCCCCATTGATGAACGTATGCAAAAGAGTTTCCTGTTCCTTGGCATCTGCTTTCATCCACCAAATAGCACGCCCTAAAAGGGCTCCAAAGATCACCATACCGATGACATTGTTACTGACCATGGAGCCTACCAGATTCCCAGGAATCAGCGCCCGCAACGTGGAAGCCACACTCATGACCGTTTTTGCCTTGGCTGTAGCCGTCCCCGCATTTCCAATTTCTCCCACGTGGAACAACATGCCAAACCCTAAGCCTATACAAGCGGCAATGGCGGTCATGCAGAGCGTTATGAGAAGCGTCCGGCGAACCAGGCGATTCATGCTCTTTCCTTCTTCCATATTGACCACTACATGGGCGATGGAAATGATCACCAGCGGGATCACAATCATTTTGATCAGGTCAATATAGCCATTCCCAAATAATTGCAACCAGTTGGTGGTTTCTTTGACAAAGGTTACTTTCATGGGGTCATTGGGAAACCCTGCCATACATTGCATGCCTAGTCCCAGAAGCGCCCCTGCCACCATACCGATGACCACCACAAGGGAAAAGTCCATTTGTCTTTTGTGATAGAGAATATGAATACCATAAAAAATAATTGCCAGAATCACGAGAAACAGGACAGTTTTCCAATCGCTGATCATTAAAAAAGAGGTGAAAAACTGACTTTGCATAAAAATCACCCTTTCCACATTTCTTTACCGTATTATACCATAAAATTTTAAGATGCTTATTTTGCCTTATTCCGCTTGCTTGCTAAAAGCCATTTATTTTATTGCGGACTGTCCATTGCCTGGACAATCTGCTGCTTTAGCAGAGCTGCCCGCTCTTTCCAGTCAGCACCGGCGGTGCCGCCGCCCTGGGCGTTTTCCCTGCGTCCGCCGCCCCGCCCTCGGTAAAGGGCCGCCGCTAGCTGGCAGTATAGTTTACAGTCGCCTTCTGCGCCTTCCGTCAGGGCAAACTGGTACATGATCTTATTTCCATCCTTGGTCAGCACTCCAGCCAGAATGTTAGGGGTATGGCTTAAGAGTTTCATAGCACTTTTCCCGTCCTGGACGGAGGCCTCCAGTGTCAAGAGTACGACTTTTGTGCCGTTACCCGCTTGGGGAGATTCGGTTACGACTTTGGGCAGTTCTGCTTCCAGAAATTCTATAGTCTTATTGCGGACCGTTTCTTTAAGCTGCGTAATTTCTTGGTGCAGCTTTTCTACGGCGGTTAGTACATCGTCTACTTTCACGCTTAAGAAATTGCTGGTTTGTTCCAGCAGCGCATTCCGCTTATGCATGGCAATCGTGGCTCTTTTTCCGCATAGGAATTCAACCCGACTGCCACCTTTATGACGCACAAATCGAAGAATTTGTATGGAACCTACCATGCCGGTGAAAGGTGGATGGGTACCACAACAGGTGCAAATATCCCCATTTTGAATATCCACCAGGCGGATGGTCCCCCGTAGTTTATCGTTTTGTTTTCGCAACGGATACTTTCCTAGTTCGCTATCCTGAACAAAATGTACCCGGATTGGCTCATTGGCCCAGATGCACGCATTGGCTGATAACTCCGCTTTTTTGGCAGTTTCTTCATCAATTTCCTGATCCAAGTCAATGAACACACTGTCTTCATTCATATGAAAACCCACGTTGTTAGCGCCGCAGGTTTTCCAAAATGCATAGGAAAGAATGTGTTCTCCACAGTGCTGCTGCATCCGGTCAAGGCGCACGTCCCAGTTTAGCGTAACGGTCACAGACGTCCCTACTGGAAGAGGCTTTTTAGTATAATGCAGGACTTGGGTTCCGTCGTCAGCCGCATAATAGACCGGGATATCGTTGATCATGCCTTGGTCCGACAGCTGGCCACCCCCTTCCGGGAAAATTACGGTTTTATCCAGTATGATCTCATAATGATCGTCTTTTTGCTGACAGCTGGTTACACTAGCAGTACACGTTCGCAGCATGGAATCTTTTTCATAGAGCTTCTCCGTCATGGCAATGCCCCCTTAAGAAAATTTACATCATCGTATGGTTCCTATTATAAGGCTCTTGAAGGCCCCACGCAATCATTTAGGGGCTCTGAAGCAGAAAAAAACAGCGTCCGCAAACGCTGTTTTTTCTGCTTATTGATGGGAAAACGCTCCCCTTTTATAAACCTTGCTGCTGGATAAAGGCACGGATAGACCCGTAGCCTTCAATTTTACTGCTTCCATCGCCATTTTTTACCACAAGGGTCGGTGCACTCTGTACCTGGTATTTTTCTGCCATTTCCGGATGTTCTTCAGCGAAGATTTCCGTGAAATCCTGTCCATGCTTGTGCAGTTCCTTGACGGCCATTTTGCAGTTGGGGCAGGTATGGGTGGCAAAAAGTAACCAGGAATTTTCCTGTGTTTCTACCGGGGACGCCACATCTGCTTTAATAAATTCCTGTCGCTTCGTTTTTTCAACGGCAATGGGCCCCGTGTGCTCCAAATGGGAATGGGTCAGATCATACATCTTACGATCTTTAAATTCCTGCACCTTGCCATCGTTCCAGTTCTGCACAGGCCGGTAGTAGCCAGTAATACGGCTGTAGACTTCGGTCTTTTTACCGCAAATGGGGCAAGTAAAATGTTCGCCTGTAATATAGCCATCATCGGCACACACACTGTAGGTCGGGGACAGGGTGAAGTACGGCAGACGATAGTTTTCCGCCACTTTTTTCACAAGGCCTGCCGCGCTCTTCCAATCCGGCAATTTCTCACCCAGAAAGGCGTGGAAAACCGTACCAGAGGTGTACAGGGTCTGTAGATCATCTTCCATATCCAGTGCCGTAAACAGGTCTTCTGTATAGCCAACCGGCAGATGGGACGAGTTGGTATAATACGGCGTGCCATGTTCATTGGCCGTAATAATATCCGGATAGGTGGCCTTGTCGTGCTTAGCCAGACGATAAGTAGTGGACTCAGCCGGGGTAGCTTCCAGGTTGTACAAATCCCCATATTCTTCCTGGTACCCTTTCAGCCGCTCCCTCATATGCAGGAGCACTTCCCGGGTAAAGTCCAAGGTTTCCTGGTGGGTCAGGTCTTTGCGCAGCCAATTGGCGTTCAGCCCCACTTCATTCATACCAATGAGCCCAATGGTGCTGAAATGGTTTTTGAAGGTGCCCAGATACCTCTTGGTGTACGGATAGAGTCCGGCATCCAGGAGTTTGGTGATAACTGTTCTTTTGATTTTGAGGCTGCGGGCTGCAATATCCATCATATGATCCAGCCGTTGATAAAAATCGGCTTTATCGGTGGCCAGATAAGCAATCCGAGGCATGTTGATGGTTACAACCCCTACGCTGCCCGTGGATTCCCCGCTGCCAAAATAGCCGCCGGATTTTTTCCGCAGTTCCCGCAGATCCAGACGCAGACGGCAGCACATGCTGCGCACATCGCTGGGTTTCATGTCGGAGTTGATATAGTTGGAAAAATAGGGAGTCCCGTATTTGGCAGTCATTTCAAACAAGAGACGGTTATTTTCCGTATCGCTCCAGTCAAAATCCCGGGTAATGGAATAGGTGGGAATAGGGTACTGGAAGCCCCGTCCATTGGCATCGCCTTCAATCATGTTTTCGATAAAGGCTTTGTTCACCATATCCATTTCTTTTTTGCAGTCCCCATAGGTGAAGTCACATTCCTTGCCCCCTACGATGGCAGGCACGTTTTTAAGATCCTCCGGTACGGTCCAATCCAGGGTGATATTGGAAAACGGTGCCTGGGTGCCCCAGCGGCTGGGTGTATTCACGCCGTAAATAAAGGACTGGACGCACTGTTTGACTTCTTTGTAGGACAAATTATCCTTTTTCACAAAGGGCGCCAGATAGGTATCAAAGGACGAAAAGGCCTGGGCTCCCGCCCATTCATTTTGCATAATACCCAAAAAATTCACCATCTGGTTGCACAAAGTGGACAGGTGGCTCGCCGGGGATGAGGTAATCTTCCCAGGGATGCCGCCAAGGCCTTCCTGAATCAGCTGTTTAAGGCTCCAACCGGCGCAGTAGCCAGTAAGCATGCTCAGGTCATGAATGTGCAGTGCGGCACTTTTATGGGCGTCAGAGATTTCCTTGTCGTAAATGTTGTTCAACCAGTAGTTGGCGGTAATGGCCCCGCTATTGCTCAGAATGAGACCGCCTACGGAATAGGTAACGGTAGAATTTTCCTTTACCCGCCAGTCATTGACCTTCAGGTAATTATTTACCAGTTCTTCGTAGTTTAAAAGGGCGGTGCCCACATTGCGAACCTGTTCGTGCTGCTTGCGGTACAGGATATAGGCCTTAGCCACATCCGCATACCCGGCATCGGACAGGATTTTTTCTACGCTGTCCTGGATGTCTTCCACGCTGATCCGGTCATCTTTGATCTTCGTTTCAAAATCGGCGGTCACCTGTAAGGCCAGCATATTGATAATACTGGGGTGTGAATTTTTCTGTAGTGCTTGAAATGCTTTGGTGATTGCGGCACTGATTTTTTTTACGTCAAAATCAACGACCTTTCCATTCCTTTTAACCACCGAATACATGGCTGCCACTCCCTCTTTCTCTTCTTATACTATGCGTTTTTGTTTTGTCGCTCCTCTATTGTAGGTGGTTTAGAAGAAAAAGTCAACATATAGATGTTCATACAACGTTGCATACAACATATGGTGTTATACGCCTCGCAGGCTTACCCGCTCTGCCACTGGTTCCAGCAGAATTGCATATTTTTCTAACACAATTTTGTCAGGGGAAGTAAATCCCCCAAAAGGTACTGTTTCCGTATCTTTAAAAGCCTGGAGATAAAAGGCCGGGATTTTTCGGTGATAGGTTTGTACCAGCGGCAAGAGAAACTCACGGATCCTGGCAAAATTTTGCTCGGTGTGCAGTTCATTTACAACCGTTGTACGAAGTTCAAAACTTGCGGCTTGCGTAAGCAATAGCACAAGACTCCGGGCAATATCCGAAAAATCCACAGGGAGATTGCCCGCAATCATGGGATAGTCTTCGGGGGATGTTTTTAAATCCATGGCCACATAGTCCACCAAGTGTTCGGCTAACACCGCACCAAGGACATCCGGATAGCACCCGTTGGTATCTAATTTGAGCAGCAATTGCCGCTTTTTTAAATCCCGCAAAAACGGCAATAGATCCGGCTGCATACAGGGCTCCCCACCAGAAATCACCACACCATCCAAAATATTTTGCCGTTTATCCAGATAGGCTGTGATCTCTTTTTCGTCAACCCGGGGAAATGTCCCCGTCACCAGTTCGCTATTGTGGCAATAGGGACAGCGCAAATTGCACCCTCCTGTAAATAGTGTGCAAGCCACTTTGTCCGGATAATCTACCAAAGACAGCTTTTGCCATCCTGCAATCCACATGGTTTTATCTCCTTTACGTCACGTTTAAAAGCCCTATTCCAGCTCGAAAGCCCCGGTGTACAACTGATAATACGTTCCTGCTTTTTGGAGCAGCTCTTGGTGGCTCCCCTGTTCTATAATTCGTCCTTGGTCTAACACCAGGATCTGATCAGCCCCCCGTACAGTGGAAAGCCGGTGGGCAATGATAAAGACCGTTCGTCCTTCCATAAGGCGGTGCATCCCATCTTGCACAATCTGTTCGGTACGAGTATCAATGGAGCTGGTGGCTTCATCCAAAATCATGACAGGAGGATCGGCCACTGCTGCCCGGGCGATGGCCAGCAGCTGGCATTGTCCCTGGCTAAGGCTGGCACCGGCGCCATACAGAATCGTATCATAGCCTTTGGGTAAATGCCCAATAAAGTCATGGGCACCAGCGAGTTTAGCCGCCGCAATACACTCCGCATCCGTGGCATCCAATCGTCCATAGCGGATATTCTCCATGACAGAAGCCGTAAACAGCACGGTGTCCTGCAAGACCATTCCTAACGATTTACGCAGGGCGCTTTTTTGGATCTGCTGCAGAGGGATGCCATCATAGGTAATGGTGCCGCCTGCGATTTCA
Source organism: Acidaminococcus sp. (assembly GCA_019416065.1). Lineage (GTDB taxonomy): Bacteria > Bacillota > Negativicutes > Acidaminococcales > Acidaminococcaceae > Acidaminococcus. The sequence continues at coordinate 14,346 of DXYB01000040.1, forward strand.
TAAAAGCGGTTCAGCATATTGGTGATGGTGGTTTTTCCGGCACCGGTCGCACCTACCAAGGCAATTTTTTGTCCCGGTAGTGCTGTGAGGGAAATCCGGTGCAGCACGGGTTTATCGGTCACATAGGAAAAATCGACATTTTGAAACATGACTTCCCCTCGCAATGGGCGTAGCTCCTCTGCCCCTGTCGTACTTTTTATCTTCCACGCCCATGTTTTGCGACCGGTACCTGTTTGGGATGCCACCGGTACCAGCGTGACGGTTCCCTCATCAATTTCTGTCGGCTGATCCCATAAGGAGAAGATACGCCCCGCCCCGGCCATGGCCATAACCACAGCATTAATCTGGGGGGAAATCTGCTGGATACTGGTAGCAAATTGCCGGCTCATGCCCAGAAAGGGAATCATCACCGCTAAGGAAAAAGGCAAGCCAGAAAGAGAAAGGTTAGGAATTTTCCATTCCAAAAAAACACCGCCAGCTGCGGCCACTACAATGTAAATCAAATAGCTGACGTTATTTAAAATGGGCATCAAGGTATTAGAGTATTGGTTTGCCTGATAGAGGGCGGTATACAGTGCTTCATTCACTGCATCAAAGGACGCCCGGGCCTTTTCCTCGTGGTTAAAAACCTTAATCACCTTGCTGCCATTAATGGTTTCTTCCATTACGCCTTCTGTGGCGGCCAGGGTTTCTTGCGCCTGCATGAAATAACGAGCACTGCGGCTTCCGATTTTCCGGGTGATTTCTATAGAAAGCAAACTGCCTCCCATCACCACCAAACTCATCCACACCGAAAAATACACCATGATACCAAATAGCGCCACCAAAGACACAACCGTTACGCACAGCTGGGGAAATGCCTGGCTGATAAATTGCCGCAACGCCTCCACGTCATTGGTGTAGGTACTCATAATATCGCCCCGCTGGTGCGAATCAAAGTACTGCATAGGGAGCTTTTGCATGTGGGAAAACATTTTTTCCCGAAACTTTGCTATGCAGCCCTGGGTGAAAATGGCCAATAGCTGGTTGTAGGCAATATTGGACAAGAGGGCTACCCCATAAAACCCCGCAAGCACCCACACATAGTGAAAAATAGCAGGTTTAATTTCTACCCAGGAAAGATGTGTGGTCCATGCATTTTCTAAAAGCGCTACCACCCGCTGCATAAAAATCGCGGGAAGCGCCATAATGCCCGCATTGAGTACGATCAATACAATAATAGCAGGCAATAATTTTGGATAAAATTGCCAAAGGGTAATGGTAAGCCGTTTGGCAATCGACCAGCTCCATACTTTTTTTGAGGGCTTCATGGTAAGAGACCCCCTTCCTGTTTTTTCTTCTGGTTTTCTTCCGGCACTTTATCTTGTGATTGGGCCATTTCTTGGTAAATCGGGCATGACTGCAATAGTTCTTCCTGTGTCCCTAGTGCAGCAATACGCCCCTTATCCAGCACCACAATACGATCACAACTGGCAACAGAACTGAGCCTTTGGGCAATGATCAGCTTAGTGGTGCCTGGCAGATAAGCTTTCATGGCCTTCCAGATGGCAGCATCGGTACGGGTATCAACCGCACTGGTGGAATCATCTAAGATTAAGATCTTGGGCTTCTTCAGTAAGGCCCGGGCCAGGCAAAGCCGCTGTTTCTGTCCACCAGAAAAGTTCTGTCCCCCTTGCTCCACCCAGGTATCATATCCCTTGGGAAGTCTCTGTATAAACGCATCGGCTTGGGCCCATCTACACGCCTCTTGCATTTCTTCAAGTGTGGCGTGTGGATTGCCCCAGCGCAAGTTATCGGCGATGGTTCCGGAAAAGAGCAAATTTTTCTGGAGTACCATTGCTACTGCATCCCGCAAGACAGCAAGGTCATACTGGCGGACATCCACGCCCCCCACCAAAAGGCGGCCGCCTGTAATATCATAGAGCCGAGGAAGCAGTTGCACCAAACTGGATTTTCCGCTGCCGGTCCCCCCTATAATACCAATGCTTTCCCCGCTAGCGATTTGTAAGTTAATATCCTGGAGCACGGCTTCACTTTGGCTGCCTTCATAACAAAACTGTACATGGGAAAACACAATGGATCCGTCTGCTACGCAAGTCACACCGTTTTCCGGAGACTGCAAGGTACTCTCCTCCCCCAGCACAGCTTCCACCCGTTGAATGGATTCCTCGGTAAAGGTCAGCATCACAAAAATCATTGACAGCATCATCAACGATCCAAGAATCTGGAAGCTGTAGGTTAGCAATGTAGAGAATTGTCCAATATCCAATAGCAGTCCATTGGTGGTTATAATCAACCTTGATCCAACGGTCAAAAGAAACAGCATAATTCCATAAACGCACAGCTGCATGACCGGATTGTTAAAGGCAATGTACTGTTCCGCTCGTGTAAAAAGCTGCTGAACCTTTCGTGCGGTGGCATTAAACTTAGCGATTTCGGTATCTTCCCGGACAAAGGATTTTACCACACGGATCCCTTTCAAATCTTCTTCAACTGTGTGATTGAGCGCATCATACTGGGGAAATCCCTGCTGCAGCAGCGGTACAGCCACAGAAGCGATTTTGTACAAAGCAAAGCCCAGTACCGGAATCACCACCAGAAACCCGATAGCCATGATACCGCCCATATAATAAGCCATAAACACCGAAAGTATCAGATTAAACGGCGCCCGAAAAGCGGTACGCACCAGCATCATAAAGGCCATCTGGATATACTGGATATCCGTGGTCAGACGGGTCACAAGACTAGCCGAGGAGAAATGGTCGATATTGGCAAAAGAAAATCCCTGAATCCGATAAAACAGATCCTGCCGCAAATTCTTGGCAAAGCCGCAGGACGCTTTGGCACACGTTATCCCTGCCGCATACCCAAAAAAGAGTGCCGCCAGCGCCATCAAAAGTAAAATCCCGCTGTAATGCAAAATCTGGTTAAGGTCACATCCCGCTTTCAAATCATTGACCAAAAGGGCAATTTCGTAGGGAATTAGCGCCTCAAACACCACTTCCCCCATAACCAGAAGTGGTGTTAACATTGTTGCGGTTTTAAATTCCCGCAGGCTTTGAAAGAGTAGCCGCCAGCCCGTATTTGTTTTCGTAAGTTGCATAATCCTGAACATCCTTTTTGTTGCAAATGATCCTACTTATTGTACCCCATTTCAAGGCAGAAAAAAAGCAGGCCTGTAGAAGACCTGCTGGAAAAATAGGTTGTTGCTTATTTTTTCAGGTTCTTTGTCAAATGTTGGGGAGGACCCCAAATTCATCCTTTTCTGGTGGACA
>DXYB01000041.1 GCA_019416065.1 Acidaminococcus sp.
AGAAATTGGGATGCTCTTATTTTTTTATTCAACTTACAAAAATTTTACGCCATGACGAGAGGCCGCCCGAAGGCGGCCTGTGAAGTCGATTTTATTTGTTGCGGATGCCGGCAATGACTTTGGCCAGCTCTTTTTTGCCCTGGATATTGCCCTGCCGGGCGATCATAATCCGCTGGGCCTGGGGAGATCCGGCCCCATGGAGAGACTCTGTGCGGTATCCAACAGCTGCAGCGCCTAGGCACATGTTTTCCAAAAAGCGCATGATCCTCTGCCGATCTTCCGTGGATACATCGGAACGGCCCTGGAAGAATTTGTTGCAGATCTCGCCGATAGTTTCTCCGTTGCGACCGACTACGGTCTTGCTGGAGAAATCCTTTTCCGACGGCATGGTCACCATCAGTCCACCAGCAATGTCTTCCGCCAGACGAACGATCTCATAGGGGAAACGGGTGACATTTTGCTTGCATACGTTGGCTAACAGTAGGTCAATCTGGTAATTGCCTGCCTTGGTGGGACATCCCTCGCAGGAACAGGCGATGCCGCAGCTGTACAGGGTTTCATTCAGGTGAGTCATTTCAATCAGTTTGTCTTTGATGTGGCTGGCTTTTTCCACACCGTTGTATTCTGCCGCAAGAGCTGCCGCACCGATAAGCACGTCGCCCACTCCTACTTTACAGCCACCATAGGATTGCCGGTGGTAGCCGGCAAACCGTTCTACCATCATACCGGCAAAATCATATTCCCCATTGAGGAAGATATATTCATTGGGAATAAACACATGATCTAGTACCACCAGGGCTTCCTGGCCGCCGAACTTGGCGTTGCCTAGATCAATACAGGCGCCAGGCTCAACCTTGCGGGTATCGCAGGATTGCCGGCCGTAGACCATGTAGAGACCTTCTGCGTCTGTGGGACAGGCAAAACTTACCGCCCAGTCCTTGTCCGCTTCTTTCATGGCGATGGTGGGCATGAAAATGTGCCAATGGGAATTGATGGAACCGGTCTGGTGAACCTTGGCACCACAAACCACAATGCCGTCCGGACGGCGTTCTACCACGTGCACAAACATATCCGGGTCTGCCTGTTCGTGGGGAGCCTTGGAACGATCGCCTTTAGGATCTGTCATGGCACCATCCACTACCAGATCGTTATCCTGTACGTAAATCAGGAATTTTTTAAAATTTTCATGATAGTGGGTGCCGTATTTTTGGTCGGTTTCATAGGTGGTGGAATATACAGCATTAAAAGAGTCCATACCTACACAGCGCTGGAAACAGCTGGCGGTTTTTTGCCCCAGCAGCCGCTGCATTTTGACTTTTTTGATCAAATCTTCTGTAGACTGGTGCAAGTGGGTAAAGCGGTTGATGGTATGGCCGGTGAGATTACTGGTTGCCGTCATAACATCTTTGTATTTGGGGTCCTGGGCCAGGGTATAGGTCATGGCCACGCAGTTGATAGAAGGACGGATAATGGGATCATCTACCCAATTGTCGATTTTTTACCGAACATATACACACGCGTATGGAGTTTGCGCAGACTGGTAATGTATTCACCGGAAGTCATTAATGTCATGATAGTTCCCTCCTTAGGGGCTGGTTACGGTTGGTTTTAATAAAGAGGTCCGCCGCTGCTTTGGGGCAGCAGCGGACCAGAGAGGGCCGTTATTTCAGGCTGGCCAGAGTGGCGTAGGTTTCATAGCGCTCCTTGGCATCGGCTTCACATTTTTCGTATAATTCTTCCGCTTTTTCAGGGAAGGAAAGCTGCAGGGAGGCATACCGGTTCTGCCCCAACAGGAAATCCCGGAATGGTGCGGTGGGTTTCTTGGAATCCAGGGTAAAGGGGTTTTGTCCTGCTTTTTTCTTCAGGGGATCATACCGGTACAGGTGCCAGTATCCTGCTTCTACGGCTTTCTTCTCTTCTCTCTGGGAGAGCCCCATCCCACATTTCATGCCGTGTTCAATGCAGGGGCAGTAGCAGATGATCAGGGACGGTCCTGGATAGGCTTCTGCTTCCCGGATGGCTTTCAAAGTCTGGTTAGGATCGGCACCCATGGCTACCTGGGCTACATACACGTACCCATAACTCATGGCCATGAGTCCCAGATCTTTCTTCTTGGTGACCTTGCCACCGGCTGCAAATTTGGCAATGGCACTGGCTTCCGTGGATTTAGAAGCTTGTCCGCCTGTGTTGGAGTAGACTTCCGTGTCCAGTACCAGCACGTTGATATCCCTGCCGGACGCTAGGACGTGGTCCAGACCACCGTACCCGATGTCATAAGCCCAGCCATCACCGCCGAAGGCCCATACACTCTTTTTCGTCAAATACTCTTTATTGTGACGAATAAAGGAAGCTTCTTCGCTGGAGTTACCTTCTAGGGCTGCCAGCAGTTTATCCGAGACTTCACGAGTTTCCGCTGCGTCATTGCCTTTTTCCAGATAGGCTGCACAGGCATCTGCGGCAATCCCTTTTTCCCGTAAAGCTGTAATGCTGGCTTTCAGTTCCCGTTTTACGGCATCCTGACCTAGCAGGTACCCATACGCATATTCCGCATTGTCTTCAAACAGGCTCATCGCCCAGCTGGGGCCGAAGCCTTTTTTGTCCGTGCAGTACGGGGAGGCCGGAGTAGACCCGCCGTAAGCGGAAGAACAACCGGAAGCGTTAGTAATGTACATATGATCCCCAAACAGCTGGGTGACCAGTTTGATGTACGGGGTTTCGCCGCAGCCGGCACAAGCACCGGAGAATTCGAAGTAGGGGTTGGCAAACTGGGTAGCTTTGACCGTTTTATTGCTGACCGCATCCTTTTTGATAGCAACCGTTTCCACACCATATTCCCAATTGGGGGCTTCTTTCAGCTGGCTTTCCAACGGTTTCATGACCAGGGCCTTTTCCTTGGCCGGGCATACGTTGGCACAGCTGCCACATCCAGTGCAGTCATAGGGAGAAACCTGAATACGGAAATCGTATTTTGCAAGGCCAGGACCCATGGCTTTCTTGGTAGCGAATCCTTCCGGAGCGGCTGCTTTTTCTGCTTCGTCCAGCAGGATGGGGCGAATGGCAGCGTGAGGGCAGACCAGGGAACACAGGTTGCACTGGATGCAGTTTGCCATTTGCCATTCGGGTACATCCACGGCGGCACCACGTTTTTCGTACTTGGTGGTTCCAGCAGGCCAGGTACCGTCTTCCAGACCGTATTTGGTCATGGTGGATACGGGCAGGGTTTCCCCTTCTTGCCGGTTCATGACTTCCACTACGTCTTTAATAAAGGCGGGAACGTTATCTTCTTTCGGGGCATCTTGGGCAGTACGCCAGGAGTCTGGAATAGCAATCTCATGCAGCTCGTTAATACCATGTTCAATAGAAGCATAGTTCTTATCGACTACGGCTTGTCCTTTTTTCTTGAAGTAGGTATCATAAATGGCCTTCTTCATAGCGGTGACAGCCTGTTCAATGGGAATGACACCCAACAGTTTAAAGAAAGCTGCCTGCAAAATGGTATTTGTCCGGTTGCCCAGCCCGATGCTGCGGGCAATGGCCGTGGCATTAATGGTGTAGAAGCGGGCTTTTTTCTCTGCTAAAGAACGTTTCATGGAGGCGGGCAAGTGGGTTCCCAATTCTTCCTGATTCCAGCTGCAGTTCAAAAGGAAGGTGCCGCCCTCTTTCAGGTTTTTCACCATGTCGTACTTGTGGACATAGCTGGGTGTATGGCAGGCAACAAAATCTGCCTGGGTGATGAGGTAGGGGCTGCGGATGGGGGATTTACCAAAACGCAGGTGGCTTTGGGTCAAGCCACCGGACTTTTTGGAGTCATAGACGAAATAGGCCTGGCAGTACAAATCCGTATTATAACCAATAATCTTGATGGAGTTTTTGTTGGCCCCTACGGTTCCGTCGCTGCCCATACCCCACAGTTCCGCACTGGTCTGGCCCGCTGGAGCCGTTTCAATCTCCTTTTTGACGGGCAGACTGGTGTAGGTGACATCATCGTTGATCCCTATGGTGAAATCTTTTTTGGGGGTATCCTGCTGCAGGTTTTCGTAGACTGCCAGGATTTGACCAGGGGTGGTATCCTTGGAGCTTAGCCCGTAGCGACCACCTACGATGGTCATGGGAATGCCCGCATGTTTGTACAGGCTGCACACATCCTGGTAGAGCGGTTCGCCCATAGCGCCCGGTTCCTTGGTGCGATCCAAAACGGCCATTTTTTTCACCGTCTTTGGCAGGGCTTTCAGGAAATAGTCTGGAGCAAACGGGCGATACAGCCGGACAATCAGAAGACCAACTTTCTCGCCCTGGGCCGTCAAGAAATCCACTGTTTCCTTGGCGGTTTCTGCGCCGCTACCCATTATGACGATGACCCGTTCTGCATCGGGGGCACCGTAGTAGTTAAACAGGTGATAGTCCCGGCCTGTGAGGGCATTAATTTTCTGCATATATTGTTCCACGGCAGCGGGAATTTGGGCTACTTTAGTATTGCAGGCTTCCCGGCATTGGAAGAAAATATCCGGGTTTACGGTGCAGCCGCGGGTTGCGGGATGCTCTGGGTTCAGCGCATTTTTGCGGAAAGCCCGAATGGCATCCATGTCTACCAGAGGACGCAAGTCTTCAAAATCCAGGGCATCAATTTTTTGAATTTCATGGGATGTACGGAAGCCATCAAAGAAATGCAGGAACGGCATCCGGCAATGAATGGCGGACAAGTGGGCTACGGCACCTAAATCCATGGCTTCTTGGGGAGAATTGGACGCCAGCATGGCAAAGCCGGTATTCCGGACTGCCATCACATCCGAATGATCTCCAAAGATGGAGAGCGCATGGGCGGACAGTGTCCGGGCCGATACGTGGAATACGCCCGGCAGCATTTCCCCGGCAATTTTGTACATATTAGGAATCATGAGGAGTAAGCCCTGGGATGCGGTGTAGGTCGTGGTGAGCGCTCCGGACTGCAAAGAGCCGTGTACTGTACCGGAAGCACCGCCTTCCGATTGCATTTCTACAACCTGCACCGGTTGCCCAAACAGGTTCTTTTTTCCATTGGCTGCCCATTCGTCCACATGTTCTGCCATAGGGGATGAAGGGGTAATCGGATAGATTCCGGCTACTTCCGTAAATGCATAGGAGATGTAGGCAGCGGCCGTGTTGCCATCCATCAATTCAATCTTTTTAGCCATTTTTACGTCCTCCCTTATTAGTTGTATACTTGCCTTGCCGGAAGTTAGCCGGCTAACGCTCTGCGCAATAGAGCACAGTTTTTGAAGTTACCTTATTTATACCGTTTTGGGGAAAATCTTGCTTTGCAACTTATCATGAATCCTGTGCTGTTTAACAGCTTTCCCTTGCGGCGTCCTGGATGGAGCTATTTTTTGCTGACCTCCCGATACACGGCAAAAAATTACCCTCTTTCCGCAAAGAACTATTTTTTTGCGCCGGGTATAATAAAGCCAAGAAAACAGAAAAGCGGCACCGGAAAATACGGATGCCTGGGGGATCGGAAAAACCGGTCACTGGTAAAGGAGGAAACAAAAATGGATATGAGCTACTTGAAAGACAAACCGATTGCTGTTTTGGGCGGTGGCGCTGTGGGCAAGACCATGGCCGCTGACTGCGCACTGGCTGGCAAGGAAGTTCGGATTTGGGACCAACCTGCGTTTGCAAAACGGAATTTCCTGAACATCGAAAAAACAGGGATCACCTTAAGTGGCAATCAGTTCAGTTTCTTTGGCTATACCCGCAAAGGCACAGCCCATGTGGCGCTTGCCACCGATGACCTGGCTAAAGCTGTGAAAGGCGCCGGCATTATCATTGTAGCTACCGTAGCCATTGCTCACGAAGCCATTTTCCGTGAATTGATTCCTCTTCTGGAAGATGGACAAGTGATTCATATCCTGCCGGACAACTGCGGCACCTTGATCTTCCGCAAACTCATGCGGGAATTAAAGAGCACTGCAAAAGTCATTGTTGGTTCCTGGTATACAGCTCCGTACGGTATCCGTGTGGTGAGACGGGGCGGCGTGACCACCAACGAATGCAAGGTAGAAGACCGGATTACCACTATCCGCGGCTGCGCACTGCCGGCAAAAGATAACGAAGCCTTCATGGCCTCTGCCTTCTATATCCCTGCCTTTGGTGCTATTATTGATGCAGAAGGGGAAGTCACTGTTGCGAAAAACGGCGAAGAATACCATCATGGTTTCGTAACCGGTAATACCGTATTGGATATCATCCTGTCCAACGTAAACCCTGTTATCCATGTACCTGGTACGGTGCTGGGGGTTTCCACCATGCAGAACTTTGACACGGTGCTGGGACAGGAAAAGAAAAACTACTCCTTGTACGGATTTGCCCTGTGCCCTGCAATTGCAGAAGTACAGGCCCAATTCTGGGAAGAAGAAAAAGCCCTGGCGAAAGCCATTAATATCGGCCTGTGCACCGTGAACTACGAAGATTTCTTCTCCCGGACCACGATGTATGGTAAAGAATACATGGGACCTGATTTTGCGGTACCGTTTGAAGAAAGATACGAAAACTTCTTCGGCGATGGTCCGTTCGATCTGGAAAACCGCTACATCACCGAAGATGTGCCCGTAGGCTGCTATCTGATGAGCCAGCTGGGCAAGAAATACAATGTACCGACTCCAGTGATTGATTCCATGATCCTGTTGGCCAGCACCATGCTGAAACGTGACCTGGCCAAAGGCAGCAAGTATACCTTGGATTACCTGGATATCGGCCATATGAATGACGACCAACTTCATGCATACCTGAATGATGGTGTCTTCACTCCGAAAGCATAAAGCATAACCCAAAAAGGCTGCTGCACGAAATAAAATCGTGCAGCAGCCTTTTTTTAGTCCGCCCCTGTGGGAGCGGGGACCAGCATTCAGGATGGTTCGCTGGTGGTGGAGGTCCAGTATTTACGGATATCAATATGGTCCCGTTTGATGCGATACTGGAGGCTCTGGCGGCTTATGCCCAGTTGCCTTGCGGCAGCGGAAATATTGCCTTCCTGTTGATACAGGGCTTCATCCACCAGGGAGCGTTCTACTTCCCGTACGCTGCGGCGAGAGGTAGGCAGAGGGGAAAATCTTGCGGGAACCTGGGCACTGGAAGCTTGGGGTATATAGCGTGCGATATGGTCCGGCAAGGATTGCACGTCAATCCGATTTTGCTGTGCAGGGAGCACATTCATGGCAAATTCTATCGCGTGCTGTAATTCCCGGACGTTTCCCGGCCAGCTATAGGCTTCAAAAAGAGAAAACACAGTAGGTTCTACGCCTTTGATGCTACGGCCCAATTTTTTATTTAAGCGACTGAGAAAACTGGTGATGAGCGGCATCAAATCTTCCTTCCGTTCCCGTAGTGGCGGGACCCTAAGATCCACCACACCCAGCCGGTAGAACAGATCCGGCCGTAGTTTGTGTCCTTCCAGCGCTTGCTGGGGAGAAATGTTCATGTTGGACAGAATCCGTACGTTGATAGATCGTTCCTGCGTACCGCCCACTCGCCGTAAGGTGCCTTCTTGCAGGACGCGGAGCAGCTTAGGTTGGAGGCCTAAGTCCATGGAATTGATTTCATCCAGCAGTAGCGTTCCACCGTTAGCTTGTTCAAAAAGACCGGGCCTGGTTTCTGCATTGGTGTAGGCACCTTTTTCCGTGCCGAACAAAATGCCTTCTAACAAGTTTTCTGGAATGGCTGCGCAATTGATGGCTAAAAAGGGACCGTTTTTTCGCCGACTGGCGTTGTGAATGCTTTGGGCGATGAGCTCCTTACCGGTGCCGGTTTCTCCGTAAATTAGTACTGGGGATTCGGACTGGGCAACCTGCTGTGCCCGCCGGATCAGTTCCTGCATGGAGGCGCTGGTGCCGATGATCTGGGAAAAATCGTAGCGGGCTCTAAGCGCAGATGGGGACGGTCCTTTTTCCTTTGCTTTGGGAGTGCTGCGAAGCAGTTGTTGCTGCAGATCCAGAATCTTTTTTTGTAGAGCGTCCATACGGCTCCAATCTTCTACCACGTTAAAGGCTCCCAGCATTTGTCCGTTATGCAGCAGGGGATAACAATTGGACAGGTTGTCTACGGTTTTACCGTAGGTGGTGGCATAGTGCTGGTGTATATTCTGCAAAGGCTTGCGGGTTTTCACGACCTGCGGCAGAAGAAATTCCTGGCTATTTAACTTCTTGTAGACTTCTTCCACCGTTTTTCCGATTACCTGGGATTCCAGCAGGGCATCCAGCTTAGCGGCGGCCTTGTTCAAAAAAGTAATTCGGCCCTTGGCATCACAGGCTACGATCCCTTCCCGTAACGTGTTTAAAATGATGCGGCACTGCTTATAGGCAGCTTCTTTTGTCGCGTCCCGAAAAAGAAGCAAATGGTGGCCTATAGGGAAGTCTTCCAATAGCGGGGTAGGGCAGCGGCGGAGTATTTTGCCAAAAGCAGCGCTACAATAAAGGTCTTCTTCCAGGGGTTGCAACAAAGGAATGGCAAAGCTTGGCAAAGGATGTCCCAGAATTTTCTGCTCTTTGCCAAGCAGGGAGGAACCTTTTGCGTTGATATAGAGTACGATCCCATCGGCAGAAAGCACCAGGGCTCCTAGCCCTGCCTGGGAAAATAGGTCTAACACATTTTTCCATTCCATGGGTTGTCCCCCTCCTTTTACAAGAAAAGGGATGTGCGATGGCACACCCCTCTTTTTGATCGTCGTTTTACAGGCTTACATTGGGCAGATAGGTTTTTAACGTCGCTAGACATTTTTCCATATGTTCCGGGGATGGTGCCGGCGTCCCGGCTAAAAGATAGGGCCGGCTCAATTTGGCATAAGTGCCTTCTCCCAGACGGTGATAGGGAAGGAGCTGGAGATGATCCAGCTTTTTCAGTTCTTTGCAGAAAGAACCGATCTTAGCCAGTTCTTCCGGCGTGTCGTTTACCCCGGGAACCAGCGGAGTACGGATGACAAACCGAAAGGGCTCCGGGCTATTGTCCAGTTTTTTCATATTGTCTAAAATCACCCGGTTACAAATCCCGCAGTATTTTTTATGTAGGTCATTGCTGACGCACTTTAGATCAGCAAATAAGGTGCCAATATAAGGGAGCATGGAGACTAAGGCTGTCCACGGACCAAACAGGCTTGTTTCCACTGCTGTGGAAATACCTTCCTGCAGGGAGTTTTGCAAAAGCGCCCGGGCAAAACAGGGCTGGCTCAGCAGTTCTCCTCCGGAAATCGTCATACCACCACCACTCATGAAATAGAAGGGACTATCTTTACGAATTTCATTCATCACCTGTTCCACAGTCATTTTGCGGCCGTAGGTGGTTTCCCCATCCTGGGTGGTTTCGATGCCGCCCTTTTGGCTTTCTGGCGTGGAACACCACTGGCAGTGCAACGGGCATCCTTTGAGAAAGACGACTGTGCGCATTCCATCTCCGTCGTGGATGGAAGACCGTTCAATGCGCAGGACCATGCCTGCCAGTTGTTCCGATGCCATTACAATTCACTCCCCTTATCGTGTTGCTCTTTTACTTATGCTTCTTTTTCATGGAAGCATGCTTTTCTTTCGTGCCAGGTGTTGATTTCCGTCCGGCCGATAATTTCGTTTTGTGTTTCCCGACTTAGTTCTACAAAGAAAGCCGTATATCCTGCTACTCGGATCAATAGATCCCGGTGTTTGTCCGGATGATTCTGGGCATCAATCAAGGTGTCCCGATCCACGCAGTTGATTTGTACGTGGTACACATCTAGCAGGCTCATGGTCTTGATCATGTTCATGGCGTGCCGCATACCTTCTTCACCTTTAATCAATTCTGGTTCAAATTTCATGTTGAGCTGGGTGCCCTGCGTATACCGGGCATGGGGCAGGCAGCTGACGGATTTCAAGAGGCCAGTGGGGCCGTTGACATCCGTACCGCCGGTGGCACCGATGCCGTCGGTGAGCGGGGTTAAGGCTTTCCGCCCGCTGGGCAGAGCGCCTACCCAGGTACCGATAGGTGTATTGCCAGATACCGGCAACATGCCCAGGGTCATCTTGCCAAACTTGGTGTCGTATTTTTCAAACTGATCTGCTACGTAGGTGTAGATTTCGCCTACGCAGAAGTCCGCATCCTTGTCGTCGTTACCATATTTGGGGGCAGCCAGGCATTTTTTCTGTACGTCTTCATAGCCTTCAAAGTTGGCATCCAGGGCTTTTACCAATGTATCCATGGAGATTTCTTTCTTGTCATACACCAGGGATTTTACAGCTGCCACGGAGTTGACGATATCCGCCTGGCCAACGGTAATCACGCCGCCGCCGGCGTTGTATTTGGCGCCGCCGGGCTGGCTGTAGTCCAAACCGGTTTCCATGCAGTGTTCATAGGAAAGGGACAAAGCCGGCACTGGACGATAGCGCATGGATAGATAATCTAGCAGCTGGTTGCCAGAAGTGATGGCATCGACGGCAAAGTCAATATGCTTTTTAATGGCGTCCATAAAGTCTTTAAAGGTTTTGAAGTTCCGTGGATCACCGGTATGCACGGAAACTTGTTCCCCAGTGATGCGGCTCTTACCGTCGTTTAAGGCAAATTCCACCATGGCGCCCATGTTGATATCAGCAATATCGGTGTATTGTTTCATGCGGCCGGACAGGTTGGTTTCCACGCAGCCGCAGGGGTTCCAGTCCCAGGCTTCCCGTAGGGGAACCCCTTTGTTTTGCAGCATCTGGATGCCTACGTCATTGGAGTAAATAGCCGGCATGGTCAGCCCTCTGCCAATGGATTCCACGGCTTTGTGAAGCAGGCTGTCCGGGTTCTTGGCAATGCTGTAGGTAAAGCCCAGGTTCGGTTCTTTGAATCGTACATCTTCGGTAGCCTGAATCATCATGTAGGATAGTTCATTGGAAGCATCGTTGCCATATTTATCCACGCCGCCACAGCTGGTTTGTACGGTGATGCAATACCCCGCTGCGTATTTGGCAGTTTCCGCATCCTGGAACAGACTCATTTCCGCAATCTTGATCCACAGGCAATCCAATAGTTCCTGTGCATCATCATCGGTCAGGATACCGGCCTCTTTATCAGCCTTGTAGTATGGATAGAAGTACTGGTCAATCCGGCCCAGGTTGTAAGAAGACGCGTTTTGTTCCATAAATACGCCGTATTCATAGGAAAGCATGCTTTGGCAGGCTTCGTAGAAGTTACGGGCGGGGAATTCCGGTACCCGGCGGTTGACTTCCGCGATTTTTAGCAGTTCCTGTTTCCGTACAGGGTCCGCACATTCTGCAGCCATTTGTTCTGCCAGGTCTGCATGCCGGTTGGCTAGAAGAATAATCCCTTCGGCGGCTTTGATTTCAGCTTTGTAGAAATACATTTTTTCCAGGTCGCCAGGAACGGCATCATCTAAGGCTGCCAAGCGTTCATGCGCTTCCTTTTTAATGGCACCCAGCCCCAGTTGCAGAATTCGGTTCCAGCCCGGGGTGTTTTCCCCGTAGCCACGAACCGCTTTCCGGTCGATGTAGATGGCACCATTTTTCTTTAAAGTCTGCACATCTTTGGGGAGCAATTTTTTCCAGCGGTCAAAAAGACATTTATTTTTCCAGTATTCGGAAACTTCTTCCTTGAAAACTTTTTTGCCTTCCTCGCTGAGATAGAACGGGTCAAATTCACGGGTGCTAATGGTATCCAGCTCATCATCAATAATGGAGGCGGAGCTGTCAGCACACAAAATCCCCGCACGGGGCTTAAAGGCTACACCACCAACCAATAGTTCATGGGGCAGGATATAGATGTGTTTCTTTTGGCACTGGTTGTAGTAACCGGCGGCTTTTTGCAGGATCCAGGGTTCCCCCTCTGTCGCCTTGAAACCTTCTGTCAAGTAAGCGGCGTTGTAAACGTCCATATCCACCCGGGTATCCAGGTACTGTTTACGCAGCGCCTCAATCCGTTTGATGTACTCTTTTGCCATGATGTTATCCTCCTTTTAGAAACCCTTTTCTCACCTAAAGCCTTTTTATAGTAGGCCGATTTTTCTTGTCACCGTTATATATAGCAAAGAACGTGCCAGAAAATTGAAGGAAGGCTGTAGAAGATAGAAAGAAACTCTGTATGAAGTAACGAGAGAGCCCAGTATCCGTGTTTGTTTGCCACGCAGCAAAGCACAGAATTTTTAGTTTTCTTGATCTTACCTTCATTGCATAAGAAAAAGACAAGCGGATAAATGCAAAATATTTGGCAGATTTTGCATTTATTTTGCTCCATGCAAAAAGACTGGCATGCCTATGATAATGATAAAAAATAGAACACAATTATAGTGCAAAATTATTGGCAGATCCTGCAAAATAAAGAAAAGGTGTAAAATAATTTTGCATGCAAAGAATATAAAAGTTAGGGCTACGATTCTAATACAATTGCATATTAAAAATACACAGTATCAAAAAAGAAGACTTCATACCGTTCTGAGAAATCTGAATATATCATTTTCTTCTACTTTCTGTGGATGTGAAAAAAGTTTTGGCACGACTTTTGCAACATATAGGAGCGAGAGGGAAAACGGAAAATGGTCTAATAAGGAGGAGAAAAGTGATGCCGAATGAAAACCTGAAAGGCACGATCTACAAGGAAGTCCTTGCTGTCGTAGGACTGCTCTTGGCAGCGGAAATCGTGCTGGGTGTATTCTTTACCAAGCAATTCGGCCAGGTGATGTCCACTATGACCTATTGGGTAGGCGATACCTTTGGTTGGTGGATTAATGGGTTGTCTGTATTGACTTGCGTTCTGGGGTTAGTACTGATCATCTTTAAATGGGGCGATGTAAAAATCGGCGGCGTGGATGCCAAACCGGATTTTACCACCTGGCAGTGGTATTCCATTTCTATTTGCGGCGGCATTGGCTGCGGCCTGTTGTACTGGGCCATGGGGGAACCCATGTTCCACTTGATGAAACCGCCCATTGCGATCCATGCGGCAGCAGGTGGCCGGGATGCAGCAATTTTTGCTGTGAGCCAGGCAATGTTTCACTGGTCCTTTGTGCAGTATTTCATTTATTCCCTGCCGGCCTGTGCGTTTGCGCTACTGTGCTTTAACTACCAGCGGCCGCTGTCCATGGGCCCTATGCTGTTGGAAACTACGGGAAAGTATTCCCGCTGGGGCACTACCCTGCTCCACATTTTGTGTGGGTACGCCGTGGCTTGCGGCGTCAGTAACTCCATGGCAGCTGGTTTGATGCAGATCAGCGGTGGAATCAATGCGGTGTTTGGCATCAGCCAGGGAACGATTATGTACTTATTCCTGACGATTGCGGTGGCTGCGTTCTTCATTATTTCCTGCATCACCGGTATCAATAAGGGCCTTACCTATGTTTCCAGTGCGTGCATGTTCTGCTTCTTCGGGCTCATGGCCTATGTAGTCATTACGGGAAACGGGGAATTTATTGGCAAGATCGGTACGGAATCCATGGGACAAATCATGGATAATTTCTGGGGCAAGATTGTTATCAATAATACCATGGTGCCTCAGGATCAATGGCCCAATGAATGGCCCATTACCTTCTGGAATTCGTTCTTTATTTATGCACCAGTTATCGGTATGTTCCTGGCTCGCATGGGCAAGGGGCATACGGTACGGGAATTTCTCTTAGTAGAGATCTTGGTTCCCAGCTTGTTCTGCTGCTTATTTATCGCGATTTTTGCTGGCCAGAGCATGTATGTGCAAACCAGCGGCATTATGGACGTGTGGGGCATGATCCAAAAAGAAGGCATGCAGACCACGTTGTACCAAGTATTGGGCACTATGCCTGGAGGCAAGGGAGTGCAGCTGATTTTCCTAATCACGGTCTGCCTATCCTTTATTACATTGGCGGATCCTAACACAGCAGCCCTGGCGACATTGTGCGTCCATGGACAAGAAATTGATGCGGAACCACCTAAAGTCATGAAAATTGTCCTGGGAACGGCTATTTCCGCTGTAGCTTATTTACTTGTAGTATCCGGTGGTATGGAAGCGGTGAAAGGGTTATTAAACCTGGGCGGGCTGCTTATGACGCTGCCGACCTTGTGGCTGTGCCTATCCATCTTTCCACTGGAAATTCCGCTATTGGCCTCTAAGAGCCACCGGATTTCTCAGGCGCCAGTTACGGATGAAATTAAACCACCAAAAGAAAATCTCAAAGCAGAAGTCAAGGGATTGGATGTGGTGGTTTACCAGAGACCCTATTCTGATTTTTAACCGGCCATAAGGATGCGACTGCGTAAGCAGAGGGGGAGAATTATGCTGAGTCAGAAGTTTGATATCCAGATGTACAACGAATGTTATGGGGAACACGACCATACCTATCCACAGATTCTGGTGCCACTGGGACAAACCATGGAGATCACCATCGGAGATATGGACTACAAGGTAACGCCCCAGGAGTTGTGCCTGATTCCTTCTGACACCCTGCACCAATGCAGCTATGAGGGAAAAATGCTGGTGATCAACCTAACGGAAATTGATCTGGAAGACAAGGATGCCGTCCTTTTGTCCTATCCGGTGATTGTTTCCATGTGCGGGCAGATTCTGGAACTGGTGGATTTGATTCAGACCGAACTGAAGCAAAACCCTGGAAGCGCTTCCGTACGGTATTTGTACAGCTATTTGTACAGCAAGCTTCTGGAAAACTGCGCCGCACCATCCATCCGTTATATCAGCGAGCACTATGACCTGCCGATTACTGTCAATCAGCTGGCAGAGATGGAAAATTACAATGTTACGTATTACAACGATTGGTTTAAGCAACAAACAGGCTATTCTCCCAGCCTGTATCTGCGAAAGATGCGGATTGAGCGGGCTAAGGAGCTGCTGTTAGAAAGCCGTCATACCATGATGGATATTGCCATTATGGTGGGCTACAGCAGCAATTCCACCTTTACCCGGGCATTTCATAGCATTACCGGCAAAACTCCTAAAACCTACCGGGAAGAACACGGTGTGGCGGTAGAAGTTGGATAAATGGGATAGGATTGTATAAGTATATTGCAATAAAGTGAAAAGGAGCGAAAAACATGGACAAGCTGACAGGAAAAAATGCTAACCGGAAATTTAAATTAGGTATGCACAGCTATACCCTGCATTTAAGCGGATTTGGCGAAAGCTGGGGATTCCAGAGTGAAGGCAAGACCTATGCCTTTGAAAAAGCGGCTACACTGGAAGACTTAATGGATCTGGCGGTGAAAGAAGGCATTGAGGTTTTGCATATCACCTTGGTGGACTTGAATAACGACACATCCCCGGAACATCTGGCCAAGGTTAAAGCAGAAGCTGAGAAACGAGGAATTGATCTGGAACTGAACATCTCCTTTGACGCCCCCAGTGACCCCCGGGTGAACTGCACCATTGCCGAATCCCTGGAAATCGGGCATGCCATCGGTGCTAAACTGGTGAAATACTCCACCGACGTGAAGCATCCCCATCCTATTTCCCATGCGTCCATGTGCCCGGAAGCTATGGAACAGATGGCCAAGATCGTTATGGAGTTTAAGAAAAATATCCCTACTATTGAAAAATATGGGATGAAAATTGCTATTGAAAACCATTGCGATTTATTTGCCGACGAAGTGATCTGGATGGTTAAACAACTGGATCATCCTTTGATTGGGGCATGCTGTGATACCATCAATTCCCTGATGCTGGCGGAAGGCATTGAGGAATGTGTTCGCAAGATGGCTCCTTATGCCTACTGCGTCCATTTCTGCGACAACCGGGTGTTTGCGGATCCGGATGGGACCCACTCTCTGGGCTGTGCCATCGGAGATGGGGATGTGGACGTGAAAAAGGTAATGAATATCCTGCGGGAACAAGCACCGGAAGAACTGGATACCATTGATTTGGAAATTGAACTGCCGCTGTCCGGGTACACCTTAAAAGAAGGGCGGAAAAAAGAAATTGAGGGAATGCGCAAGAGCATTCAATACATGCACAAGGAATTGGGCATTGGCCTCAAGCAATAAGTTAGGTTGTAAAGAAACAAAGATAAAAGCATAGCACACGCCGCACGGGCTGTCCAACGGGACGGCCCGTTGTCTTTGCTTGGACAACGTACTTCTGGCAACCATTGTTTCTTGGTTGTTTTAGGGCAGCCACATAGTAGGAATGATGAAAATTTGGTATAATAAGATTGCATGAAAGACGCAACATAGCGTGAAAAAAGTAACAGAAAGGGAGGCACCTTGGCATGAAATGGACGGATTCCTTTGCCCTGTTATCCCAGTGCGGCCTGGGGGCATTGCTCCTGGATAAAAACGGCGTCATCTTGGCGGTAAACCCCACTGGAAATAAGCTGTTACATGGGGAAGGCAAATTAAAAGGACAAGTGCTGCCAGTGTTTGCCCATTCTCTTTTGCAACCGATGGAAGAGCGGGTCTATGCCAAACCTTGTTTTGGGGAATACTTGCTGCGTACCCAGGAACCAATGGTGGACGATTTGCCCAATGGCACCCGTATGGTGGTGTTTCGCAAGGCGGACCTGGATGCCTGCCATGACCAGCTGCTAGGAGCATTGATGCAGGTTAAGGAGTCCGTTATTGTGTGTGATGACGAAGGTCGGATTGTGTATTTAAATGATGCGGCGGTTCGTATGGATAATCTGACCAATACGGGCGTCGTGGGACGCAATATTGAAGAAATCTATATGGCCCGGGACGAAGAAGGGCTTTTGATTCCCCAGGTATTAAAAACCAAAAAAGCCCTGCCCGATGCACGGCAACATTATGCGACACTCTATGGCAGGGATGTGGACGTGATGGCCAGTTGCTACCCCTTGGTACAGAACGGACAAGTGCTGGGGGCCTGCGGCATTATGCAGGACTGGCACCATGTGGATGCCTTGCATAAAAAAATCATGGATCTCCAAGAGCAAATCTTGCGCTTATCCGGCACCAAGAAAGAAAAACGGACCCAGGTACTGCGGGCCCGGTATCATTTTACAGATATTATTGGTAATACCCCGGTAATGCGGGAGCTGTTGAATCGAGCCCAGCGTGTGGCACCGTCTACGTCGTCCGTTATGATTTATGGGGAAACCGGAACAGGTAAAGAGCTAATCGCCCAGAGTATCCACAATGCTTCAAACCGGGCGGAGGGACCTTTTTTGGCAGTCAACTGTGCGGCCATTCCAGAAAATTTGCTGGAAGGGATCTTATTTGGTACGGAAAAAGGGGCGTATACCGGAGCAGAAACCCGTCCGGGGCTTTTTGAGCAGGCTGCTGGAGGAACATTGTTACTGGACGAGATTAATTCCATGCCCCTGAATCTTCAGCCTAAGCTGCTACGGGTCTTGCAGGAAAAAATGGCGCGCCGGGTAGGCGGCGTGCAGGAATACCCGGTGGATGTGCGCCTTTTGTCCAATATGAATATTCCGCCCCAGAAGGCCCTGGAAGAAAAGAGGCTTCGCTTAGATTTATTTTACCGGCTGGGGGTTGTGGATCTGCGAGTACCCCCTTTGCGGTGTAAACGCTAATATAAAAGTGAACCATTTTGGACCCAAACGCTAATGAAAAAG
>DXYB01000042.1 GCA_019416065.1 Acidaminococcus sp.
GGTTTTGTGAAGGTAAACGTCCACAAGACCCCAACATTTATTATAGAACCAAAAATAAGGGTGCTCTAAGCATCCTTATTTTTTAAACCAGTTTTGCAATTTCTTCAGGGCGATCTACCAAAAAGGTAGGGTGAAGCGCAATAAGGTCTTCCCTATCTCGAAATCCCCAGCTGACCAGGATACAATCCATCCGAGCCCGGTCCGCTGTTTCCTTATCCACCTCGGAATCCCCTACATACACCGCTTCCTTCCGTTCTACGTTCAGTTCTTTCAGCGCCGCTAGCACCGTATCTGGAGCCGGCTTACGTTTGACCAGTGTGCTTTCCCCAATGGCGGTGGAAATGGTATCGGAAAAATATAGACGCGCCAATTCTTTTACAGCCGGCTGGGTTTTATTGGAAACGATGGCTAATTTGACGCCCTTTTTCTGTAGTATCCCTAAAAGTTCTGGAATCCCGTCATAGGGTTTTGTGTTCACATTGCAATGGGCAACATAATACTGTCGGAAATATAGATACATTTCCTGAAATTGCGTCTTTGTTACATGGGGCGGTAAGCTAAGCCGCAGCGTTTGTTGCAGCCCATTTCCCAGCACCCGGCGCACCTGTAAGGCGGTTCTTTTTGGATAATGAAATTTGGATAGTACCGCATTAACGGCCTCTGTTAAATCAGCTAGGGTATCTAGCAGCGTCCCATCCAGATCGAATAACACCGCTTCATAGTTTTTCATCCAATCCCTTCTCTTTATATCTATGATGAGTAAATTATCTTTATCATACCACATTCGTCAAATAGTATTGGCACATTTTTTGTGAAGGTCACGCTACTTTGCAATTCTTGCCTTTGTCGTCAAAAACACCTTATGGTAAAAATACATACCATAAGGTGTTTTTGGTCAAACAATTAAATAGCTACTATTTTTACGCTTCTTTACGTTCCTGATTTAGAGCGTCAGCAGCACTTTGCGCCCCGGCAAATGTTCCATAGGTCATATTGCCATAGGTCTCTACCTTGTTTTCTTTGCCGTTCCACCGTTCCACAGTGTAGGCATGGGTGAACCAATAGTCTTTTCTGGCTGGTTTCCAAAGGCTGTACGTGCGTTTGTACGGAATCTTCATCATGATAAAGTCTCCTTTCCTGCGAGAGGAGTCTGCCCCACCCGTGCGGGGACTTGGTTGTCTGAGCATCCTTCTTGAATGAGACTATAGCAGGAAATATAGGGAAACGCAAATCTTTTTTTCAGTTTCCCCTCGCTAACAACTACCATGAAAAAATGCCTTGCAGCGGTGCCTTACGATAAGACTTTGCTCAAAAATCAGCGCACAAGTAACCTCTACCCAATCTTACGAGGGAACCTGTTTCCTCGCACTTACCTTTTAGACAAGGAGTAAAGATTAGTTTTGTGCTTTGAGGATGGTGGTAAATAGAGTATGCTGTTCCTTGATTTTTTCCTCGCCACCTACCACACACAGATACCCATCCTGTAAAACATCCCGCACCAGGGGTGCCAACGCCCTGATATCTTCCTGGGAGCAATGCAGCACGGCATCCCTATTCTCCTGTGCCACTTTCGGCTGCCGGTCAGTTAAGTGTGCGGTAACCGCTTTTTGCAAATGCATGGAAACTGTAAGCGGCGTATCCAGTAGGCTGATGGTCCCGATGACATATTTGGTCATTTCCCGTTCGGAAGCGGTAAAGTGTGCCAAATAGTCTGGCAGATCCCGATACACTTGCAGGGTTTCTGCTAAATTGGGATCCCGGTAGGAGGAAAAATACATAACACCATTAGGATCAAAGCGAGCTCCGGCTCCATAGGCACCGCCCTGAACCCGGACCCGGGTCCACAGGTAGTCATAACGGAGAATGGTTTCCAGAACTTTCATGGCTCCCGTATAAGTATACCCGTGAGCTCGATAGTTGCCACCGGCAAGAACATATTGCACCTTGCCGCTGGTAGTAATGCCTTCGTTATGACCAGGAGCATTAAGTGCTGGTGCCGCTTTCCCCGCATAAGGAGAATGCGGCAGTGCAGCAGTAAACGTTTCCATGGCCTTTTCTGCTTTCGTCCGCATATCCCTGCTGCAGGAAAGAGCCATCACTTGCGCATCCTGGTGGAAGAAAGCAGGTAAAAGCGCCTGCAGATGCGCCACTACAGCATCAGCACGTTCCGCAAAATGAGCATCTAGATCCTGCAAAAATTGATAATAGGTAAATTGATCATGTTCCTGACTCCGTGCCGCAGTGCTGAAATAGGACATAAGGCGACTTGTGGCTACGGTCATACCCCGAGCAAAAAAGGCATTATCCCAGCCAGTTTTTACTTCACTGATAATTTCCTTGAGCCGCTTTGTATCATTCAGATGGCTGCGTAAGGCGATGCTCTGAAGCAGCTTAAAAAGATGTACTTCATTTTGCTCCAAGACTTTGGCAGAAACCTTAAACACATTCTTATACCTATTGAGATCCGCATATTGGCTAAAAGCCCGAACCTCAAAATCCAGTCCACCCAGATACAAATCACTAAGTGTGGAAAGTTCCTGATAGGTATAGTCGTCCGTGTCCACCTTGCCTAGTACGTCTGTCAGCAAATAAGCATAGCAAAGCTGATCTTCTGGTAAAGCGGTCAGGTCAAAGCTCCAATCAAAATAGGCAATTTTATTGGTAAAGGCGGGTAAATACAATTTGGTATGCGTTCCGTCTCCCTGTATTTCAGGTTGTTCCACTTCGGCTTTGGGAGCGATATCCGTGCGTTCCAAAAGGGGAATGGTACGCAAGGCTTCCGGGGTATCCGGGGCCGCCTGGCGCGCGTGAAGGGTAGCTGCTGTTTTTGCCACCTCTTCCAAGGTTTTTGGGTCCATGGTAGCCTTGATGGCAGCCATAGCGTCTCGGGCACGCGCTGCGTCTTTTTCCTCCTTCCCCGGTTCTGGGGTAAGGGTAAGCAATACTTTATGGGTGTTATCCAGCAGCACGGTTTCAATGAGCTGCTCATAGTACCGTTTACCAATGGCTTTTCGAAGAAAATCCAGGTTGTCTGTAAATTGGAGATTGGTGGTAGGATCCCCCCCGTAGAGCCAGGTTTCCATAATCCCTAAACCGTAAATCAGACCTTTGGGGTACACGTTGTAGTCCGCTTCCCGCATTTTAAATTCTTCTGCATTGAGGGCAGCTGTCAATAACGTCTCTGGTATGCCTTCCCGGCTCAGTTTTTGCAAGGTGCTATATACGACCTTCACAAACTGATCCTCTTTCTCCGGATCGGCCCCGGACACATGAACAGAAAATACGGGCTGCAATAGCGAACCTTCCAGACTGCCGTATACGTCGCTGCCAATACCGGCTTGCAAAAGAGCCAGGCGTAGCGGTGCATTGTTGCCATCCAGCAGCACATGGGTTAAGGTTTTTAGTGCCATAATCCTTTTTTGATCCAGGGCGGACCCTACCACAATATCCATGGATAGGTATGTTTTGTGGTCCGTGGCACTGCCCACAGCTACCGGGTAAGTAGCCCTCACTTCCTTAGTTCGTTCAAAGGGAGTCTGGAGTGGAATTTCCACTTTAAAATTCGGAGTACGGTGGAAGTGTTGTAAATACGCTTCGTCTAAATATTCCAGGTAGGATGCAATGTCCATGTTACCATAGAGATAGATATACGCATTTTCAGGGCTGTAATATTTGGTATGGAAGGCCACAAACCCTTCCTGCGATAGTTGGGGAATGGCTTCCGGGAGCCCACCGGACTCAAACCGATATGGAGAATCAGGGAAAAGGGCTTGCATGACTTCGTGTTCTTCAATGGCATCGGGAGAAGAATAGACCCCTTTCATTTCGTTATACACTACGCCGTTATATACCAGGGGTTTGTCCTTCCCCTCTCCCAGCTCGTAATGCCAACCTTCTTGGCGCAGGGTATACGGATTTTCTGAGATCAGTGGATAAAATACCGCATCCAGGTACACGTCCATCAGGTTTTTAAAGTCCTTGTCGTTGCGGCTTGCCACAGGATACACTGTTTTGTCCGGGTAGGTCATGGCGTTTAGGAACGTATTTAAAGAGCCTTTCACCAGTTCTACAAAGGGCTCTTTAAGCCGATATTTCCGGCTGCCGCAGAGTACAGAGTGCTCGGTAATATGGGCCACTCCGGTGTCATCTTGACTGGGGGTACGAAACCCAATGGTAAAGACTTTGTTGTCGTCACTTGTTTTTACATAAAATACCCGAGCGCCGCTTTGGGTATGGGTCAATTCATAACCAGTAGCCTGGATATCTGGCAGTTCCGTAACTTTGTCCACCGTAAATCCGTGGAGTGCATTGCCCACTTTTAATTCCATCATAGGATTCTCCTTCGCTAAATCTAATGTTCCTATAGTGTGTCAAAGAAAGGCCGCCGCTTGCGCGGCAGCCTCCCCATTTTCATTTAAAATACTGGACGCCAGCCAGAAAGATTGGTTGCAGTTTATTTCCTGGGATATTTTTCATCAATCCATCTGTAAACCGTTCCGTATGTCCCATCTTACCTAGTACCCGGCCGTCCGGACTGGTAATGCTTTCGATGGCATACAAGGACCCATTGGGATTATAAGGGCTTTCCATGGTGGGGTCTCCATGATCATTCACGTACTGGGTTCCTACCTGGCCATTTTTAAAGAGCTGTTTAATTTCCTCTTCAGTGGCCACAAAGCGGCCTTCACCATGGGAAATCGCCACAGTGAAAACCTCGCCCGGTTCTGTCAGCGCTAACCATGGGGATTTATTGGACACCACTTTGGTTCGCACCATCCGGGAAATATGCCGTCCGATGGTGTTAAAGGTCAAGGTAGGCGACGTTTCTGTTAGAGGACGTACCTCCCCATAAGGCACCAGTCCCAGTTTTACCAATGCCTGGAATCCATTGCAGATTCCAAGCGCAAGACCATCCCGTTTATAAAGCAGATCCAGGACAGCTTCTTTCAGTTTGGGATTGCGGAACATAGTCGCAATAAATTTTCCGGAACCTTCTGGTTCATCACTGGCAGAGAATCCACCAGGAATAGCAAGAATTTGCGCTTTCTCAATGCGTTTTGCCATTTCTTCTACGGATTCTTTGATGGCATCCGGTGTCAGGTTGCGAATCACAAAGATATCAGCCTTGGCTCCAACATCTTCAAAGGCCGCTGCCGTATCATATTCACAGTTAAGGCCCGGGAAAACAGGAATGAATACCTGGGGTTTAGCCACATTGTATGGCGCTGTCAGCGGCAGATCCTGATGGAAGAAAGGCATAGCGCAGAGCCGCTTGCTGGAATCAGCCACCACAGAGGGGAATACTCCTTCCAATGTGCGGGTATAAGCCTTTTCTACCTCATCCAAGGTGATTTCTGTATCATTTACAATAATCTTGCTCGTATCGGTGAGATGGCCCAGTTCTAGGTATTCGCAATTGGCAAAAACTTTGTCCGCCTGTGCGCCTTCCTCTAGTTCCACCAAAAAGCCACTCGGTTGTAGCGTAAACAGGCATTCTTCATGGAGGAAGGGCTTCACAAAGGTAAAGCCCAGTCCGTTGCCCAAACACATGGTGGAAAGGGTAGCAGAAACGCCACCTTCTTTAACAACCCCGGCAGTGATAATACGCTTACCCAGAATGCCTTTATGCAGGTTTTGCAAAATAGTCTTTAGCGCCGTAAAGTCAACCACTTCCTGTTCGTCACAAGGAACGGGGACAAAGACTACCCTATTTCCAGCTTTCTTAAATTCGTTAGAAATGGTATCCCGTCCGTCCATCACCCCTACGGCAAAGCATAACAAGGAAGGAGGAACTTCCAAATCGTTAAAGGTCCCGCTCATGGAATCTTTGCCACCGATGGCAGGCAGTTCCAGTTCGCAGCATGCTTTATAAGCCCCCATAAGCGCTGCAAAAGGACGTCCCCAATGGTGTACAGTACGTAGTTTGGGGAAATACTCCTGCATGGATAGACGCAATTTAGAAGCATCAGCCCCCATAGCCGCAGCCCGACAAACGGCTTCCACCACGGCATACATAGCGCCATGATAAGGACTCCAACAGGCCACATTGGGGTTATAACCGCAGGTCATCACGGTAGCTGCATTGGTTTTGCCATGGAACACAGGAATGCGAGCAGCCATTCCTTCCGTACGGGTCAGTTGTTTCTTGCCTCCGTAGGGCATCAATACACTGCCACGCCCGATACTGCCGTCAAACCGTTCCCCCAGCCCTGCTTCGCTACAAACATTCAAACGGTCCAGGTTTGCCAGCCAAGCTTCTTTGATGGTTTTGCCTTCTACCGCTTCCGGCGTGCTGTTAAATGGAGACACCGCTTCCACTGGGTCCACAATTACATCTGAGCGTTGGCTCATCCCGTTAGTATCCAAAAATGCCCGGGACAGATCTACAATCTTTTCTCCACGCCAGTACATCACAAGACGGGGATCTGCTGCCACCTCGGCGACCACCGTTGCTTCCAGGTTTTCTTTCGCAGCCGCAGCCATAAAAGTGTCCAGGTCTTTCGATGCAATGCACACGGCCATGCGTTCTTGGGATTCACTGATCGCCAGTTCCGTCCCATCCAGGCCTTCGTATTTTTTCGGCACTTTATCCAGGTTGATTACAAGTCCCGGAGCCAATTCCCCGATAGCCACGGAAACACCGCCGGCCCCAAAATCGTTACACCGTTTAATGAGACGGGTCACAGTCGGATCCCGGAACAAACGCTGGATTTTTCGCTCGTTAGGCGCATTCCCTTTCTGTACCTCGGCCCCGTCCTCACTAAGAGACTGGGTATTATGGCTCTTAGAGGCACCAGTCGCACCGCCCATACCGTCACGGCCGGTACGTCCCCCTAGGAGGATAATCAGATCTCCTGCTGCCGGGCGTTCCCGTACCACAGCATCCTTCGGGGCTGCAGCAATCACGCCGCCTACTTCCATGCGCTTGGCCACAAACTGGGGATGATAATATTCTTCCACACTACCAGTAGCCAATCCTATCTGGTTACCATAGGAACTGTAGCCCTGGGCGGCACCAATGGTTATTTTCCGCTGGGGCAATTTGCCCTCTAACGTTTTTTCATAAGGAGTACGGGGATCAGCGCTGCCGGTTACCCGCATGGCTTGATACACGTAGCTGCGGCCAGAGAGTGGATCGCGAATGGCGCCGCCCAAACAGGTGGCAGCTCCACCAAAGGGTTCAATTTCTGTGGGATGGTTGTGTGTCTCGTTCTTAAACATCACAAGCCATTCCTCTTTTTTTCCATCAATGGTGATGGGAGCTACAATGCTGCAGGCATTAATTTCTTCAGACTGATCCAGGTCGGGGATTTTTCCCTCTTTTTTCAGTTTCTTAGTGGCAAGGCAAGCCATATCCATAAGGGTGATGGGGCGTTTGGTGTCCGTACCATACACAAAATCCCGGTCTTTCTTATACAACGCATAGGCATCTTTCACAGGATTGGTGTAAACGCCGTCGGTAATTTCTACGTTTTCCAGCCTGGTCTCAAAGGTCGTATGCCGGCAATGATCGGACCAATAGGTATCCAACACCTTAATTTCCGTAATAGACGGATCCCGATTTTCTTTCTTAAAATATTCCTGGATAAAGGCCAGGTCTTCCAGGCTCATGGCAAGCCCCTGGTCATTCATAAACTGTTGCAGCGCATCCCGAGATAAATCCCGAAATCCAGACAGCACTTTAACCGGCTGTGGCACAGAATAGGTGCTTTCTAGGGTAGCCGGCTTCGCAGCAGATGCTTCTTGGGCATCTACCGGATTAATGCAATAGTGTTTTATTTTTTCAAACTCTTCGTCCGACAGCTCCCCTTCCAGTACGTATACTTTGGCTGCCGCTACAATGGGACGGGTGCCTTGGGTAATTAGTTGAATGCACTGGGCGGCAAAATCTTCTCTTTGATCATACTGTCCGGGGAGTAATTCCTGGGCAAAAGAACGGGCGCCTTCCGGTACGGTGAAGGTTTCATCCCACACCATATCCACCGGGGCTTCACTTAAAACCAGTGTTTTGGCGGCTTCATAATCTGCCTGATTGAGACCTTCCAGGTCGTAGCGGTTAACCACGCGTACCCGTTTCAAGCCCTTGATCCCCAGGGTTTGTACCAGGTCAGAGCAGAGTCCGTTGGCCTCTACGGCGTATTCTTTTTTCTTCTCCACGTACACTCTTTTGATTTTGTCGCTCATGACATCCTCCCTTAAAAGTATTCGTTGATCCAGTTATTTTTTTTAGGGAATATTGTTTTTAGTTTTTCGGCAGCGGCAGCGTTAGCAGCATACACCATCCCACTGTGAAGAAGTGCCTGTACGCTCAGGGCACCGAAAAACAACTGGGTAAAGGCACGAATATCCAGCAGAATATCCGGGTCATCCAATGTATTGAGGATTTGGGTTCCCTCTTTGGTAAAATGCAATTTTACCAGCATGGTGTTAAGTGGGATTTGCTCATCTTTAAGACCCAGCACAAGCGTCTCCCCTAACAGGCTTTCCGGTATGGTAAGCGCCTGAAGGCATTGGGTCGCATTGATGATCCGCCCCATCATAAAGGGGGCTACTTTAGGTGATAGCTGCTGATCAGATAGCTGCAAATACGTCAAATCATCAGCTGCCGCAAGCCAGCGCAGGCTCTGCCAGGTTCCTGAAAAGCCTTTCATATAGTGCAGCAGCCGTGCTTTGGCAGATGCATCCGTAAATAGCATTTCCTGCACGCTTACTACCCCATTCTCTTTATTATACACCCCGTAGCCCATCGGCGCACCGTGATTTTCGACCACCACGGTCTCATACCCTTCTGCTGCAGCAGTTATTAGGGTATTTTCCCACACTCGCTGGTCCCGTTTCACCCAGCCATGATAGTGCGTCATGGCAGTCTCATACACAGGGGCTAATAAAGATGCCGCCTTCTCCGTAGACACCTGGCGAAGGGTGTATCGGTCCATAGCATTTCCGCCTAAATCTAACGTACGCAGGGGGAAATTGTACTCCTTTCGGAAATGGGTATAGGCAAAGCCATAGGGCTGATAAATGCCGGCGTAAATCGGCATCAAAATCACAAAGGGCACCTTCATGGCCCGCAGCATGGTAAACGTAGTCTCCAGCAGCTGCCCCATCACATGACTGCCCCGAGCCACAGGATCGGTAGCGACCCCCACAATATAGGGAATTCTCCATTCCTTTCCCTGCAGGTGCAGCACATAGGGATTTAAGTGAAGCATGGTCATGAGCTGATTGTTCTCAAATCCTCCCACGATCTGATTTTGTTGTAATGCGTAACTGCTATGGTACCATTCATAAAAAGGTGTACCTTTTTTTTCGAAGCATTCATCCCACAGATCCATGGCCTGGGGCAGGGTCTTTGCATTCACCAGACGAAAATCCATGCGGCACCTCTTTTCTTAGCGAATCACCGTATTATATTTTTTTACCATGAAGGCAGGCTTGTAGGATTCCTTAGCCTTACGCAAGCCGTCCTTACCCATATCCTCTTCCCGGTTGATGTATTTCACATCGCCCCAAGCACGGGATACAAATTCCTTATTGATGGCAGTGTACAGGCCACGAATATTGGGATCGGCTTTTTCCACATGGATAATGGCCGTATTCATCCCGGTGATTTCCCCAAAGGAAAAAGCTTTTACCTCCCCATTTAAGCGAATAAGACCGCCTCGCATTTTTAGAAAGGTGAAGTTGTCCAAGGCTTCCTTGATAGCGTCTTCTTCATAGATAATGGAAGGATCGGTCTCTTCCCGCACATCAATCCATTTCTTGGCAAATTCAAAGCATTCTGCCAAGTTATCCCCGCTCATAGGTTCATAAACAAAATCCGGGTTATCTTTTATGAAAGCATTATAATGGTTCTTTTTCTGGTGGAGTTTACGCCCGGACAAATTCGCTAGTTTTTCCTGTTCATAGACATAGTCCCAGTTGTTCCGGTCTTCTTCATATTCCGTCACTTCCGGCAGGTATTTTTCAAACCGAGCAATGGTATCTTCATAAATTCCGTGAATTTCAAAAGGTTTGTTCCCAAAGTAAGCCCGCAATTCATCCAGTACCTGGGGCAGCTCCTCGTTTACTCCCCCAAAAGGCGGCGTGATGAAGGTTTTATTTTGCACGGTGACCATCATAATCAGGCTTCCATGGGAAATGGCCCAATAGGTATCAAACCCGTGACGCCAGATAAAATTGGTCCCGAAACAGCATTCGGAGGCGTGATAGTCCCGCTCCCTGAAATAATCGTCAAAAATCGGCTTATCCGCTCGATTGATATGTTTAAATTCTAAAATGGAAATCTCTCCCTTTACTGTTAAATTCCTGTTTATTATAACAGAAACTGTAGGTTTTTTGAACACATTTCAAAGTGGAAATGTTATTGCATGGCAATCGTATATTGGGACCCGTCTCCCCACTCCGCAATCCGTCGCCGCATATCGTCCAGATTCAACACCCCATAGGCAAATCCTTTTTTTACCAGAGCTTCTGGCAAATACTCATCATATTTATCAAACACAGGCACTTCATGAGGATAGACAAGGCTTAACGGATCGATCTCCTTATGGATCTCTTTCTGCAGCACTTTGAAAAAGGTCGGGGCATCTGCCTCCATCATAAATTGCATGAAAAAAGGTCGGAAGGGATCTAACTTCTTAAGGCCTAGGGCCCCGGCGCAGTGGAGCGTTAAGAACCGTTCCATAGCCAAAAAGCCATAAGTCCCCAGCCAAGGCAAAAGGCACCACATCTTTCCTCCCAAATGGATCAGCGGCGACAGGGCAGCCCCACTTTTTTGCGCTGTAAAACGGGCTTGTTGTAACCGGCTCACCGCATTTTTCATGAGATATGGATATTTTTTTTCTTCCCGCAGCACTTCCCGCATCCGCTCCAGCACTTTGGTATGCAAATCCCCGGGACATTCTCCAAAATACGCCGGGACCTTTCCCTTTTCCAGCTCGCAGTAGATTACTTTGCGTTTCCGATCCACGTCCAGTACTCGCCATACATGACCAGCCAGTGCAATTTTTTCTCCCGGGGGCGGCGGTGCTACCACCGTGCCCAACTCCTGGGAATCGCAGCGCACAGTATATTCCTCGTTTTCCTGAAACACACCATAAAATTTAAAGGAATTCACTACCCGCTCCCCGGCAAGGCCTATAATCAGCCCGCCCTGCTCCGTCCTTTGGATATGGTCTGTCTGAAGCAGATGGGACAGCAACTCCCGGTAATCGTCCTGAGAGATTCGGCGGAAATACGAAAGCCGCAGCACTTTTTCAGCAAGTGCTCCTGGACTCATTTCACCACCTGCAACTAATGTGCTCATGGTCTGGTGATACAAGAGACTAAAGGGTAGTCTTGTTAAACGTGGAGGTTCTACCCATTTTTCTTCCAGATATAATTGGATCAATGCGATGCCCTGGAGGAGTTTCCAGGGAATTGTGGCCGGCAGCATCGCCCGGATTTCCGGTTCATCTTCACGGATCACAAACCACATTTCCTGAGGATCTCCCCGGCGTCCCGTGCGGCCCATCCGCTGCAAAAACGACGACACTGTCCACGGAGCATCAATTTGAAATGCTCGTTCCAGTTTTCCAATATCAATTCCCAGCTCCAGTGTAGAGGTAGTTATGGTAGTTAGGTTTTGGCTGTCGTCTTTCATCAGCATCTCAGCGGTCTCCCGGTAGGAGGGGGACAAATTACCGTGGTGGATGAGAAAGCGATCCGGCTCATGCCGCAAACTGCAATATTGCCGAAGTGTGGTAGTCACGCCCTCACATTCTTCCCGAGAATTAACAAATACCAGGCATTTTTTGCCCCGGGTGTGCTCAAAGATATAACCCAATCCTGGGTCTGCTTGCAACGGCGCTTCGTCTGTTTTTTCTTCCAACACAGGCAGCGCATCCATTTTTTTACCATCGCCAGCCTGCGCATCCTTCACATAAAAGTGTTCCATAGAAAGACGCCACCGATTCCCCGGTGCGGTAACATGGGGAATCAACGTTTTACGTCCCGTACCTTGAGAGAGGAGTGCCCCCACTTTTTCCGGCTCTCCTAGGGTTGCAGAAAGGCCAATCCGTCTTGGATTTACACCTGCCATTCTTCCTAGCCGTTCAACTAGGCAAAGCGTCTGCCCGCCCCGGTCGCCTCTAAGCAAGGAATGGACTTCGTCAATCACCACAAACCGCAGGTCTCCAAATAATTTGGGAACGGCCATATGCTTATGGAGCAAAATGGCCTCCAAGGATTCCGGCGTAATTTGCAAGATCCCAGAAGGCTGCCGCATGAGTTTGGCTTTATGGCTTTGGCTGACGTCTCCGTGCCAGTGCCACACAGGGATCCCTCCGTCTTCACAAAGGGGCAATAGTCGTTCAAACTGGTCGTTAATAAGTGCTTTTAATGGTCCAATATAGATGCATCCCACACTGCTGGGCGGATCCTGGGCAAAAAGGGACAAAATAGGAAAAAAAGCTGCTTCCGTCTTTCCTGATGCTGTAGAAGCCGTCAGTAAGAGATTCTCGTCCGTATGAAAAATCACATCCCCTGCTGCTACTTGGATGGGCCGCAATTCATCCCAGCTGTGTTCATAAATAAAATCCTGGACAAAAGGGGCATACTGATCAAAAATACTCATCCTGCTGCCTTTCTATACCGTAAATTCCGCAAATTCTGCTGGCGTAACTTCCTCTACCGAATTTTTCGCATAGGTAAAAGAATCGGACTGCAAAAGCTCAGCCACTTTGACTTCCGGATGCTGGTAAATGATATCCAGTACTTCAATATAATCCCGAATGACTTCCCGGGGAGTGATATGGCTGTCAGCCCCGATACGACCAAATTCGATTTTGATAAAGTCCACCCGATCCTGTTGTGTCAGTTGTGGTGTATACCCATACAAAACCCCGTGAATCTCTGTCAGCTTTTCTATGAGTACCAGCATTTCTTCATTGGTTAGCGGCTGCAACCGGATTACCGGCGCCAAAAGATCTTTGTGGGTCCCTCCAAAATGCCCTTCTGCCAGCCTGGAACGCAAGGCTTCATAGCTATAGACACCTCGGCGAGGATCTTCCATGCACTGTGGCGTACCGCCCATAATAATGCCAATATAATGGGCTTTGCCCTGCAGGGTATCGTTGTACATGGTAAGGATTTTTTCATAGTTATATTGCCGGGTAATGGCATGTGGGATCTTGTAGATATTGACCAATTCATCAATGCAAACCAGAAGGCCGGCATACCCTGCTTGTTTTAAGAACATAGCAAAGATTTTCAGATACTCATACCAATCTTCATCGGAAATAATAATATTGACGCCCAGTTCCTGCCTAGCTTCTGTTTTTAAATGGTATTCTCCCCGGAACCACTTGATCACTTTGGCTTTCAGTGCTTCGTCTCCATTACGGTAGGACTGGTAATACAACGAGAGCAACCGAGCAAAGTCAAAACCATGAACCATTTCGTTAAGGGTATTAATAACCCTTGCGATTTCTCGCTGCACCAAAGTGTCAAGTTGGGAGTCCTGCAAGGACAGGCCGCTTTCTTGTAAAACCTTTTGCTGCACTTGATTAATCCACCGGTCCAGAATAAGCGGCAGAGCCCCTCCTTCTGGTCGTGTTTTGGTAGCCATATTTCGCACCAATTCCCGGTAGGTAGCCAGTCCCTGCCCCTTAGTGCCTTGCAAGCGCCGTTCCGGGGAGAGGTCCCCGTCCACCACCACAAAATTTTTCTCCATCACATAATTTCGAATGGTCTGTAGCAAAAAGCTTTTTCCGCTGCCGTAGCGGCCTACAATAAACCGGAAGGACGCCCCACCATCAGCGATCACATCCACATCGTGGAGCAAGGCATCGATTTCATTTTTTCGTCCTACAGTAATATACGGAAGTCCAATGCGGGGCACCACGCCCCCTTTTAAAGAACTGATGAGAATCCGGGCGATGCGTTTAGGAATTGTCACTGCCATGTTGTTCCTTTCCTGTCTTGCTGTTGTCGGTACTTTTCGTTATTTCCGCCACTTTCCCTTTTGCTTTTAATGTAGTCTTAAAGTTTTTGAAAAAGCGATCCACAATCCGTTTATAGATATCTATAGAGTGGGTTTCATCCCCTCTGGTGCGGATATCTTCACTACTTAGCACAAGTTTTCCCGTTTTGGTATCGTAAGCATTAAAAACAGCTCCTACCGTAATGTACGGTACATAATACGAGGGAACATATTCCGGGTAGGTTATGGTATGATACAAAGAATGGTAATGCCCTTTTGCGTCAAAATACCCATCCTCTACTTCTGTAGTGCGCCACTCCGTATGGGCGGGTACCAGCACCGAGTCCCGGCCCAACGTATCCAGTCGGGCGGTTAGATACAGTTCTGCTTGTGCTGCTTGCGCAGGAATCTGCAGCAATGGATCTCTTTTAGCTGCTGTCTTTGGCAAAGTAGTTGTTTCTTTGTTTTGTTCTCCTGCATTTTCCACACCCTGTCCTGGCAACAACGCACGAGGGACTTCCATTGGGGGCTGCAAGATAGTTACTTTTGAAAAAGCTTCTCCCTTTTTCCGCCAATAAGTTTCCATAGCCTGACTGCCGTCAAAGCTGCGAAGTTTCACCATGGAAAAATCAAAGTGTTCCAGATACACGGTTTTTACACTGGTGAAATCATATTCCGGATCCTGCCAGGCTGCATACCTGGCACCTGCAGGCAGGGAGGAAAAGACAGTAAAACTCAGGACCAATAATCCTATGCGCCATTTGTTCAACATGTTGTTCACCTTTACGAACTGTACACTTGACATTAACATTTACTTATTCTATACTTATACCCATACAGAATACAACATTTCCTGAGAGAATGAAAGAGGTGGAACAACGTGGAATATACTTTCACGAAAGAAAATTTTGCACAAGACGTACTACAAAGCGACCGTCCTGTGCTGGTAGATTTTTATGCCGACTGGTGTGGTCCTTGTAAAATGATCAGTCCTATTGTAGATAGACTGGCGGATAAATACGCTGACCAGCTCAAAGTGGGCAAAGTTAACGTGGATGAACAGCAAGAACTGGCTCTGCAATACCATGTTATGAGCATCCCCTACCTGGCCTTTTTTAAAGGCGGTGAATTAGTAGGAGAAATCGTAGGTGCCGTCCCTGAAACCCAACTAGAAGATGCCGTACAAAAAGCGCTTGCTAAATAGGCAGGCAAAATAAAACTAAGATAAGTAACCCTATATTGCAAATTTAAAATTCCGGTTCCATGCAAAAGACCGCCTGTCAAAGGCGGTCTTTTTGTGTGCAATAGTTTCTTATTCCAAGGTAAGCAGCAGCGCCATTTTAAAAGGTTTTTCCGCTTTAACATAATGGAGACCGCCTTTGGCAAAATGGAACTGTTCTCCTGCTTTTAGTGTATGTTCCTTTCCTTCATAGCCAATGATCCCTTCCCCATCCAGAGCAAAGAGCAAGGCTTCTCCCGGCGCGGCATGTTCACTGAGCCCGGTACCGGCGCCGAAGCTCATCACCACAAATTTCATTTTTTCATTGTGGGCCACATCCATATTCACGATTTTGCCATCCTGATACGGCAACAGGTCAGCCAGTCGAAAAACTTTTCCTGCTTCTACTGCTTTGTTCATCGTAAAATCCCTCCCTACTTCTACCTCCAAATATATTGTATCCTCATTTGAGCGCATGCCCACAGGAATGTCCGTAGGCGTGATACAACTCTCGCCGATACCAACGGTTGTTAAGAGGCCTGCTTTTCCGTATACTTCCAGCTTTCCTTGGAGTACCACAAGCAATTTGTGATACGGAAAAATCTCGGCGCTAATATCAGTATGCGCCGCTAGGGAAAAAATCCATAACCGATTGTTTCCACTAGCAATAATGGCACTGGTCGTACAGCCCGGTACCGGTGCATATGCTTTTGATAAATTCAGCACTTCCCCCGCTGCAAGTTTCATAGCCTTCACCACCTTTACAGAGCCCTGCCTTCTTTTTTACAACTATAGTGTAGCATGACGCAGCAGAAAATTATGTTGTTCCACAAACATAGGCAACAAACCCCATCTTACAAAAGTTATATTTTCCAGCAACCAAAAGGAGCCTATGGAGTACATACCCATAAGCCCCTTGCATAGCATATAGTTTAAATAAATTCCTTATAAGAATAGCCAGAATAGCTCCCACGATACTCACGGGGATAGATCGTAATATCGTAATGTCCATTTTCCGGTTCCGGGCGAAATTGATGCTTGTACAAAGCCAGTGTTTGCCGCAACACCTTAAACGCACGGGAACCCCATCCCACACCGTTATTTGAAATATCCACCTTGTAACCGTTTTCATGGGAATATGTCCCGGAGGAATGAAATCCCTTTTCGCTGCCACCGGTAATAATAAAATTCACGTTATATTTTCTTGCATTTCGGTTCAAGGTATCCAGAAAGGCCATAGTCGTAGGTTTAAAGTGGGCCGTATCCGTAACGCGATTGTGCCCCCAAGGCGTATGTAACCCCTCTTTGCTACTCCACTTGATCAAATTACTCTTCCCAAAATCCCGTCGGGGCCGATAGGCTTCCATGGATAACCGAGCAAAATTTTTCTTTGTGATCCGTTCCAAGGGTTCTACTTTATAAGTCCCCTGACGGGACGCTTCCACCCTTCGTGGTGCAGTTACGGTCGTTGAGGACACCTTATAAGAAAGCTGGGTACGGGGCACCGCCGCCCGGATCGCCACAGCCCGGCTCTTCATCCCGGCGGCAAAGCCCGTCCCCGAACCTGCCACACAGCAAGTAACAAGAACAACGGCTGCCGTTTTTTTCATAAAAAGTCCACATCTCCCTTGCACAAATTAGATAACGAAATATATCACTCCACTGAAAATCCTCTAGGCTACATCAGGGAAGCAACTTTATCTTACCATATATTGTGGTGAAAAAGCGTAGGAAAGCCTAACTTTTCACATTTTTGCTACAAAGCAAAATTCTTTTTACTTTATTTTCTTCAATGCCAAAAACTGGCTTTATTTCTGCATTTTTTGTTTTCCGTTTTTCATAAATCGCATTATTTCCATATTAAAAATTCTGTTTTGTGCACACTATGTGCAGTTCTGATCCGTATTTGCAGGTATTGTTAGCATTAATTAACTAACTAGACTTGCTTTGCTCCAGCTTGAAACATTCCATTTCATCAATTTGGAATGTCAGCGTTTTGACTGTTGCCGCCTGTTTTCGGATAATTTCAGCCTGTTCTTCAATGGTGTTTTCTGTCAAGCAAAATTCCCCAAAAAGAGCATCGAATTTCCCCACTTTC
>DXYB01000043.1 GCA_019416065.1 Acidaminococcus sp.
TCCACCAGAAAAGGATGAATTTGGGGTCCTCCCCAACATTTGACAAAGAACCAAATAAAAAGCAAAAACCACATCGTGCAATACCCTATGCATGATGTGGCTTTTTTTACATCTTGATGTTTCCGATATCCAGACTAATATCCAGGGCTTTGGCGCTATGGGTGAGTGCTCCTACACTAATGACATCCACGCCGCTTTGGGCAATAGCTAAGAGGCTGTTTTCGTCAATCCCGCCGCTAGCTTCTACCACCGCCCGGTGGTCAATGAGATCCACGCACGCTTGCATCGCTTCTGGGACCATATTGTCCAGCATAATCACGTCGGCCCCCGCTGCGAGAGCTTCTTTGGCCTGCGCTAGGCTTTCCACTTCCACTTCGATTTTGGTCATGTGGCTGGCATTGGCTTTTGCCCGGGTAACAGCGGGCGTGATTCCCCCTGCTACCGCAATATGGTTGTCCTTGATGAGAATGGCATCATAGAGTCCCAGCCGGTGATTATGACCGCCCCCAACGCGCACGGCGTATTTTTCCAGATGTCGCAAACCCGGAATGGTTTTGCGGGTATCTACAATGCGGCAGTGATAGGGGCGGGCAATATCTGCCAATTTTTTTGTATAGGTGGCAATGCCTGACAAATGCTGCAATAGATTCAGCGCCAGCCTTTCCCCGCTAAGTACGCTGCGCGCCGGCCCATCCACCCGGGCCAGCAAGGTTTTATTACAAACCACGTCTCCATCTTTAACCAAGGGCGTAAAGACAAGGCGAGGATCCAATAACGTAAAGACACGTCCTGCTATAGAAATTCCACACACCACACCGTGTTCCTTGGCATGAATAATACCCGTTGTTATGGCTTCTTCCGGGATAATCGCCTCACTGGTCAGGTCACCCGTTCCTATATCCTCTTCCAACCATTGTTTCAAACTGCTCTCCAGCAGTATATCCTGCACAAGGTTTCCCTCCTCTGCACATAATGCCATTTTGCTATCCATTATACACGGTTTTGACGGTTCTGTCATGGGAAATAGGTAGAAATGCCCTCTATGGCAGAAAGGCTGCTGCACAATATCAATTTATGCAACAGCCTTGACTAACACTATTTTTTATTCCACCGTTACGCTTTTGGCCAGGTTCCGCGGTTTATCCACGTCGCAGCCCCGCACCAGGGCAGCATAGTAGGCCAAGAGCTGTAGCGGAATGACCGCCAGGATCGGGGCCAGATCTTCATCAGCTTTGGGGATCATCACAAGGTTATCTGCATGCTTGCGCAGTTCTGTATCGCCTTCCATGCCAATTCCAATGACAATCGCCCCCCGGGTTTTGACTTCCTGTAGATTGCTGATGGTTTTGGCATAGATATTGGACTGGGTAGCCAGCACAATCACAGGCACCCCTTCTTCAATTAGCGCCAAGGTCCCGTGTTTTAATTCTCCAGCCGCATAGGCTTCCGCATGGATATAGGAAATTTCTTTGAGTTTTAGAGCCCCTTCCAGAGCCACGGCATAATCCAGTCCCCGCCCCAGGAAGAAGGCATCTTCGCTGTTGCCATAATTGGTGGCAAAGACCTTAATCTGGTCCGCATGATCTAGCACCTCATGCATCTGTTCCGGCACTTTCAAAAGGGCTTGCAAGAGTTCGTGGCTGCGTTCCGCGCTGGCCGTTTCCGTCACCTGGGCAATATACAGGGCTAACAGCAGCATGACAATCAGTTGGGTGGTATAGGCCTTGGTAGAAGCCACAGCAATTTCCGGGCCGGCATAAGTATACACCACTTGGTCCGCCTCCCGAGCAATGGAAGAACCTACCACATTGGTCACAGCCATAGTTTTCGCGCCCCTACGTTTGGCTTCTTTTAGCGCTTCCAGGGTATCGCTGGTCTCCCCGCTCTGGCTGATAACAAGACACAGGCATGTGTCATCAATAATGGGATTCCGATAGCGGAACTCGCTGGCAATATCCACTTCCACCGGGATCCGGGCAATTTTTTCGATGTAATACTTGCCTACGATGCCCGCATGATACGCCGTTCCGCAAGCTACAATAAAGATTTTCCGGATATCCTTGAAATATTCCTTATCCCAGTGCAGTTCAGAGAATTCCACCCGGTCGCTATCCGCAGCAATCCGGCCCCGCAGGGTGTCCCGCACCGCTTTGGGCTGCTCGTAGATTTCTTTCAGCATGAAATGGGCGAAGCCGCCTTTTTCCGCTGCTTCCGCGTTCCAAGTAACCCGGAATACTTTTTTATCCACCGGTGCCCCGTCTAGGGTTTTCACCACTACGCTGTCTGCTTTGACAATGGCCATTTCCCCATCATTGATAATATAGGTATCCCTGGTTTTGGCGATGATGGCAGGAATATCCGAGGCAATATAGTTCTCCCCTTTGCCCAAACCGATAATCAAGGGATTATTCCGCTTGGCACAGATTAACGTATCCGGATCCTTAGCCGTCAGAAACACCAAGGAATACGAGCCTTTGATGAGGTGAAGTACTTTGCGCACCGTACTTTCAAAATTGCCATCCCACTGGTCCGCCATCAAATGAGGAACCACTTCCGTATCCGTATCACTGCGGAAATGATGCCCTTTTTGCAAGAGCGTCTGCTTCAATTGCATGTAATTTTCAATAATCCCATTATGAGCCACCGCAAAGGTCCCGGTGTCATCCGTGTGAGGATGGGCATTGATATCACTGGGTTTGCCATGGGTTGCCCAACGCGTATGGCCAATCCCCACCGTTCCTGTGGGTTCATGTCCCACAATTTTTTGCCGCAGGGCATCCAAACGCCCCACACATTTTTCTACAACAATTTTTTTGCCGTCAAATACAGCAATCCCTGCAGAATCATAGCCTCTGTATTCCAATTTGCCCAGGCCTTCCATTAAAAACGGGGTTGCCTGGTGTCTTCCGATGTATCCTACGATACCGCACATAAATTTTTCCTCCTGTATGTACTTTACCGTCTGCCATGCTTTTTTCTGTGCTTCCCGTTACCGGGAAATTTTGTAAAAACACTTACGGTTTGCAGCTTACCGAGAGGCATCCGCTGATCGTTCGATAAACCTCTTCCTCGTCTGCCGGAACTACACCGGCACATGCGCTCTGTGACTTAGGAAATCTCTTGGTGGCTCCTCCTTTTATAGCTAGCCGCTGGCCCTCTGGTCCGGTAATCCCAAAAGACATGTTTCCACAGTGTTAT
Organism: Acidaminococcus sp.; assembly: GCA_019416065.1. Classification (GTDB taxonomy): domain Bacteria; phylum Bacillota; class Negativicutes; order Acidaminococcales; family Acidaminococcaceae; genus Acidaminococcus. The sequence continues at coordinate 3,199 of DXYB01000043.1, forward strand.
TATCATACTATGTTTCAAGATTCCGGTCAAATCATAGTAAATTATGATATAATAATTTGACTATCTCTACGAGAAGAAAGGTCGTGAAACGCCAAAAATGAAAGAAATGATTCGCCTGGTGGGAATCACCAAGGAATTTGAAAAAAGCCTCATCATCCCGCCCTTAAACCTGACCATTGGGGACGGGGAATTCGTTACCCTTTTGGGCCCTAGCGGATGTGGGAAAACCACCATTCTGCGCATGATCGCAGGACTAGAAACACCCAGCACGGGCCGCATTTATCTGGATGACGAAGATGTAACGGACCTAGCACCCTATAAACGCAATGTGAACATGGTCTTCCAGCATTATGCGCTCTTCCCCCACATGGATGTGGAGGATAATATCCGTTTTGGACTTTTGATGAAAAAAGTCCCCAAAGAGGAGCAACAAAAACGGATTGATGACGTTTTATATCTCACCCAGCTGGAGGAATTGCGTTACCGCAAACCCCAGCAGATGAGTGGCGGACAGCAGCAGCGGGTAGCCATTGCCCGGGCGCTTGTCAATAACCCCAAAGTACTCCTTCTGGACGAACCCCTGGGCGCGTTGGATTACAAACTGCGTAAAAAAATGCAGCTGGAACTGAAAAATCTCCAACGGGGCCTGGGTATTACTTTTATCTACGTAACCCATGACCAGGAAGAAGCTCTCACCATGAGCGATCGGGTCATTATTGTAAATGGCGGGAAAATTGAGCAGGACGCCCCCCCCGCCCAGATCTACCAATATCCAAAAAGCCAGTTTGCCGCCAGTTTCATCGGGGAAAATAATTTCTTTGCTATCGAAGACAATCCCGATGCCGTGCTGGCCGTTCGGCCTCAGTTTATCCTGGTGTCGGAAGAAGAAGCAGAAGTCACACCGGAACCATTCTACTACGGAACCGTGGTAGAGCTTTTGTTCTGCGGCACCTTTGACAAAGTATTTATTCGCCTAGACAACACCAACCAAGTAGTCACCGCCTACCAATATTACGATGATCATAAACAGTGGAAAGTGGATGACCGGGTGGGTATCCGTTGGAACGCGCACGACAGCGTCCAGGTGACGAAATGAAGCGGGGAAAATGGCTGGTTATGCCAGCACTCCTGTGGCTAGGGATTTTCTTTGCTCTGCCGCTCTTAATTGTAGTAGCCGTGTCTTTTGCCTCCCGCACGCCCTATGGACAGATTGTGTTCCACTGGACGTTGACCAATTATGCCCGTTTTTTGGAACCGCTCTATTTACAAATTTTCGCAACCACACTTGTTACGGCAATCAGTACTACGTTGCTCACCTTTGCTCTGGGATATCCGGTAGCCTATACCATTGCCATGCTTATCCCCAAGAAGTGGCAGCAAGCAGGGATTATTCTAGTAATGATTCCCTTTTGGATTAATTTTTTGATCCGGTCTTTTTCCTGGGTCATCATTCTCCGCAGCCAGGGATTGCTCAATACGTTTTTACTGCAGCTGGGACTAATAAAACAGCCCCTGTCCCTTCTATACAATGATGCGGCGGTAATGCTGGGCATGGTCTATGCGTTGCTGCCCTATATGGTACTACCAATCTATGTTTCTCTGGAACAGATGGATAAACGGCTTTTGGAAGCAGCCAGTGACCTGGGAGCTCCGCCGCTCACGGCTTTCCGAAAGATCACCTTTCCGTTGACGACGCCTGGCGTTGCGGCGGGTTCCATTTTGGTCTTTATTTCCTCTTTGGGAATGTTTGTGGTGCCGGATATTATGGGTGGCGCCAAAAGTGCCCTGATCGGGAATATCATTCAAAACCAATTTCTGGCAGCCCGTGACTGGCCCTTTGGGTCCGCCCTATCCATTATTTTGGCACTCCTGGCCCTTGTAATGATTTTGCTTTATTACAAAGCCTTGGAGGCTCAGAAAGGAGGCGCACCCCATGAAGAAAAGTTGGCGTAGTGCTACCCTCCTGGCCTATTCTTTGGCCGTCCTGGTATTTTTGTATCTGCCTCTTTTGATCCTGTCCCTGTATTCCTTTAATGCATCCCGGATTAACGCGGTATGGACGGGTTTTACCCTGCAATGGTACGTATCTCTTTTGGAGAATGACCGGGTGCTAGAGGCCCTTTCTAACAGTCTTATCATCGCCTCCGTCACCACGGTTGTCACCACTGTAATGGGGACCTTGGCGGCCATGGCGCTGCACCGCTACCAGTACAAATACAAAGCCGTCATCAATTCTCTGTTGTATCTGCCCATTTTAATCCCGGAAATCGTGATGGGGTTGTCCCTTTTGGTTTTATTTTCCCAGACGGGGCTTTCCCTGGGCAAACCCACTTTGATTATCGCCCATATCACGTTCTGTCTTTCTTTTGTGGTCATTACCGTAGGGGCCCGTCTGGAGGGCATGCAGCAGGATTTGGAAGAAGCGGCCAGCGATTTATATGCCACGCCCTTGCAGACATTTCGCTATGTCACACTGCCCATGATTCTCCCCGGGGTGATTGCCGGAGCACTTATGGCCTTCACCTTATCCATTGATGACTTTGTCATCAGCTTTTTCGTGGCAGGCCCCAATTCCACCACGTTGCCGCTATACATCTACGCCATGGTTAAACGGGGAATTTCCCCGCAAATCAATGCCCTATCCACCTGCATGATGCTGGTAACCATCTCCCTGGTAGTGATTTCCCAGCTGCTGCAGCAAAACAGCTACCATGCTTCTAGAAAGGACTGATCCCCTATGAAAAAAATGAAATGGTTACTCTGTCTTTTTTCCACTCTGCTGCTTATTGTAACGGCAGGCTGCAGTGACTCCAGCAAGCAGGCCACAGAAGATGCGCAAGTGCTCAACGTATTTAGCTGGGCGGATAACTTTGATCCCGAAGTCATTAAGGCCTTTGAAAAAGAATACCATTGCAAGGTCAACTATGATGTGTTTGCCAATAATGAGGAGCTCTTGGCTAAGCTGCAAGCTGGCGGCAGCCAGTATGATGTGATCCAGCCTTCCGATTACATGGTCACCACCATGACCAAGTTGGGCCTATTGGAAAAACTGGACAAAGCAACTATTCCCAATACCAAGAACATTATGTCCAGCCTGCAGCACCCGGAATTTGATCCCAATGGAGACTACACCGTAGTGTACACTTGGGGCATGACAGGCATCGTATACAACAAAAAATACGTAAAAACGCCCCCCACATCCTGGCAGGATTTGTGGAACCCGGAATACAAAGGACGCGTTATTCTGCTAAATGACAGCCGGGAAGTCCTAGGAATGGATTTGAAAAAGCATGGCTGGTCCGTTAATTCCACAGATCCCGCACAAGTAAAAGCTGCTTTTGAAGATTTGAAAACCTTAGCCCCCAGTGTCATGGCCTATGACACCGACAGCATCAAACAAAAATTCATTGCAGAAGAAGCCTGGATAGGTACCATGTGGTCCGGGGATGCCGCCTTTACCTATAAGGACAACCCCAATATTGCCTATGTGATTCCTAAGGAAGGCACCATCGTATGGGCCGACACCCTGGCCATTCCCAAAGGGGCCAAGCATAAAGCCCTGGCAGAAAAATTTATCAATTTCCTGTATGATCCCAAAGTCAGCGCCAAGAACTACGAAGCCATCGGGTACAACGATCCCAATGAACAGGCGCGCCAGTACCATTCCCAGGAATACCTAAATAACCCCATGCTGAAAACAGCCGTGGATGAAATCAAAAAAGGAGAATGGCTAAAAGACATTGGGGATGCCATCACCATGTATGATCAATACTGGACCGAACTCAAAACCGTAAAATAAATAATGGAGCGTAAAAAAAGACCTGTTGCGATTGCAGCAGGTCTTTTTTTACGCTCCATTATTTCAGGGCTTTGACGAAAAATTTAATAAAGGCAATGGTTTGGGGCTGATAGATCACATCCACCAGGAAGGCACCTACAATGGGGACGATCATAAAGGCTTTGCGGCTCATGCCGTATTTGTCCTTGATGGCCGTCATATTCACAATGGCAGAAGGGGTCGCACCCAATCCATGCCCACACAGACCAGCGCACATTACTGCAGCGTCATAGTTGCGCCCCAGTACCCGGAAGACCACAAACCAGCAGACAAGTGCCATAAAGAGTACCTGAGCTGCCACCACGATAATTACGCCGCCTAAGAGGCCGGATAATTCCCAGAGTTTTAACGTCATCAGTGCAATAGCTAGATACAAATTCAGCATCACGTCACCAATGGCATCCACCAGGGAAAAACTGAATCGGTAAAAATGCGCATGTTCATTAACGTTCCGCACAATCACAGCGATAAACATAGCTCCTACATAGGTGGGGAAACTCATATTGATCAATTTCCCGATCCAGCCGCTGACAACTGTACCGATGGCCATACAAACCAAAATAGCGGTACCATTTTTGATGATATCAAGGCCCGACAGGGTCTCTTTATCGGATGCATTGACGTTTTCTACGGTGGTATCAAAATCTTCCGTGGGATCTGGCTGCAAATGATATTTTTCAATCAGGCCACGCCCCAGCGGACCGCCCAAAAGCACGGCAGAAATAAGGCCAAATGTGGCCGCTGCCATACCTACCTCAAAAGCAGCAGGATAGCCCATACCCACAAATGTTTTCCCATAAGCCCCGGCTGCACCGTGTCCTCCGATCATGGAGATGGCACTAGCCAGCAGTGCATAGGGAGCTTCCAGGCCGATAACTTTGCTGATCGTAATCCCGATCACATTCTGGCAAACGGAAATAACGCCAGCCGTGAGCCAGTACACAATTAACAATGCACCGCCTTTTTTCAAGAGAGAAACAGAAGCGCCCAGTCCCACCGTGGTAAAAAATGCCAGCATGAAAGGATCCTGATAATAGGTGTCAAACTGGAATGCAAAGGCTCCGCTCTGATGCCCAATGAACGTAACAAACATGAAAAGAAAGCCACCGACGACCGGTGCGGGGATACAGTATTTTTGCAATGCATTGCTTTTGCCTTTCACCCAATACCCGATCAGCAGCATAACGGCGGCTAACGCCGTAGTACAGATTGCGCTGGCTTTAATCGTTAATACATTTTTGATCATTTCCAGTGCCATTTCCATCGCCTCCTTATAAGATAGGAACAAGATGTAACAAGTCCCTTACTCGTAGTATACCAAAACCTAGGATAAAACACAGTATTCTCTTTTTAGCAAAAAATCCCGGGCCGCTATAGCTCGGGATTTTTTGTTACAGCTTAGAGATTCACTTTGTTCAATAGGGCCTGTTCCCTAGCATCTACATCTTTTTCAATAACAGCCATTTTGGCTTTCAGGTCTTCCACAAAAGCCTGGTCCTTGATACTGCCCAAGTTAATCTTTACGTTGAGGAACGCTCCCCGTACAGCGGCACGGGCATTCATAGCAGCCACAGCACCGTCTGTTACAGCGTTGGGGTTCCCCCGCAAAATAACGGCTTCCGCAAGGGCAAATAGCGTATTGGCAGTTTCCCCTACTTTAAAAGGCACCAGTGCCGCGCCCTTAGTCGCTTCCTGAATGGCAGCAGAACGAACTTTTTTGGCGTCGTCCGTATCCTTTGGCAATTTGAAAGCAGCCATGATCTTGTTAAAAGCGTTACTATCTTCATCAATCAGGCTGAGAAATTGGTCTTTCAACGCTCCTGCTTTAGCAGCAATATCCTTCATTTCCTCTTCGGAGGCTTTGTATTTTTCCTTGCCAATGGTAAGATCTGCCACCATGGCAATAAGGGCCGCAGAAGAAGCTGCATTCAATGCTGCTACGCTGCCTCCTCCCGGAGCGGGAGAAGAGGAAGCGGTTTCGTTGATAAATCCTTCGACTGTGAGTTTCCGTAATTCCATACTGTGGCCTCCTGGCTCAGAACAAACCGGTAATCTTGCCGCTATTGTCGATGTCCATATTAAGCGCTGCCGGATGTTTGGGCAGGCCGGGCATTACCATGATGTTGCTGGTCTGGCACACGATAAAGCCGGCGCCATTAGAAACCCGCACATCCTGGACGTTAATCTTAAAGCCTTTGGGAGCTCCCAGTAGTGCGGGATTATCGCTTAAAGAGTACTGTGTCTTGGCTACGCACACGGGTAATTTATCAAGTCCCCAGTCTTCCAATTGTTTGATTTGTTTCTTTGCATTGGGGGTAAAGGTTACACCATCACCGCCGTATACTTTTGTTACAATGGCGTTCAGTTTATTGGGAATGGAGTCATTCACATCATAGAGCTCAGTTTTCTTGGGTTTAGCTCCTTCCAGAATACCCACCAGCTTGGTTGCCATATCGACACCGCCGTTACCGCCTTTTTCCCAGCTTTCGTTCAGCGTGACTTCTACGCCGTAGCTGGCACATTTTTGCAGCAGCATATCGATTTCTGCCGGGGTATCGGTAGCAAATTTGTTAATGGCCACCAGTACGGGCAAACCGAATTGACGCATGTTTTCCACCTGTTTTGCAAGGTTGGAGAAGCCATCGCTCAGTGCTTGGACATTTTCTTTGGATAGATCAGCTTTAGCTACGCCGCCGTGCATCTTAAGAGCCCGAATGGTAGCTACGATCACCACCGCATCCGGATACAGTCCAGCATAGTGGCATTTGATATCAATGAATTTTTCTGCACCCAGGTCAGCACCGAAGCCGGCTTCTGTTACGGTGATATCGCCTAATTTCAGTGCCATCTTAGTAGCCATAATAGAGTTACAGCCGTGAGCGATATTAGCGAAAGGCCCGCCATGGATGATAGCAGGGGTATGTTCCAGGGTTTGTACCAGGTTCGGCTTAATGGCATCTTTCATCAGCATGGCCATAGCGCCTTCGCAGCCTAGCTGGTGTACGTGGATCGGATTGCCGTCCAAATCGCAGCCGATTACAATGCGACCAAAGCGTTCTTTCAGATCTTCCAGATCCTTAGCCAGGCACAAAATAGCCATGATTTCACTAGCTACCGTGATGGTAAAGGAATCTTGCCGGGGGAAGCCGCAGACTTTGCCGCCCAGGCCTACGACCACATTCCGCAGTGCCCGGTCGTTCATATCCATCACCCGGCGCCAGGTAATCTGACGGGCGTCAATGCGCAGCTGGTTACCCTGATGAATATGGTTATCAATCATCGCGGATAACAGGTTGTTGGCAGCGGTGATGGCGTGCATATCGCCGGTAAAGTGCAGGTTGATATCATCCATAGGAACCACTTGGGCATAGCCGCCGCCAGCAGCGCCGCCTTTAATGCCGAACACAGGACCCAGAGAAGGTTCCCGTAGTGCCACGATGGATTTTTTGCCAATTTTCCGCAATGCATCTGCCAGTCCGATGCTGGTGGTAGATTTTCCTTCTCCAGCAGGAGTCGGGGTAATGGCCGTCACCAGAACTAATTTACCGTTAGGCCGGTTTTCCAAGCGTTTTAAAACATTCAGAGACAGTTTGGCTTTATAATGCCCGTATTGTTCCAGTTCTTCCGGCAGGATGCCGACTTGTTCGGCAATCTTACTTACCGGTTCCATTACATTTTTTTGTGCAATCTCAATATCGCTGAGCATACTTTCCCTCCTCACAATTTACGGCAGTTAGGTTATTCTTCCATATCCAGTAGACGTTTTTCCAGAATCTCGTCCATATTAAAGTTTTCGATTTGCAGATAATATTCTGCAGCCATCAGCAGAGCTTTCATGGGGACCGTTCCGATGATTTCACTGCCGGCAATGGAGACGCCATAACGGCGGGCTTCCATTTTAATCATTTCAAAAGCCTGGTACACAGCGGACTTTTCGTAGTTCACCAGGTTCATGGAAACTTGTACCTGGTTCCGTTCTTCCAGTTTCACGCCCATAGCTTTTACAAAGTGGAGACCGCCACCGATATTCCGGACTTTTTTAGCAATAGCATCAGCAACGGCTTTATCGCTGCAATGGAGGTTTACGTTAAAGGCAACCAGGGGAACACGAGCACCCACTGCAGAGCAGCCGGACTTTTCGTTCATCACAGCTGGGCCATAATCCGGTTTCCAATCCGGTTCCTTAATTTTTTCAAAGAATCCCTCATACTGCCCTTTCCGCACTGCTGCCAAGTTTTGGCGCTCCGGTCTAGTGGCAGCATCTTCGTACAGATATACGGGGATCCCCATTTCTCCATAAGCCTTACCCACATCGTTAGCAATCTTGACACATTCTTCCATGGTGACACCCATCACCGGGGTAAAGGGCACAACGTCCACGGCACCAAAACGGGGATGTGCGCCATGGTGGGTACGCATATCAATCAGATCAATGGCTACTTTCGCCATGTTAATGGCAGCTTCCGTAACGGCTTCCGGAGTGCCAATAAGAGTAACCACACTGCGGTTATGGTCTTCGTCGCTGGAGTAATCCAAAATCTTCAAGCCTTTGATTTTACGGGCCTCGTCAACGATCTTTTCCACTTTTGCCTTATCCCGGCCTTCACTGAAATTCGGAACAAACTCAACTAATTTTCTTGCCATTTTGGCACCTCCATAGAATCATTGTTTCCAATTATGGACAAAGGGCATACCCTAGTCTAATTGTTATTATAATAAGATGAAGTCGCCAAAAAAACGTCTGCGCCCAAAATTTTTATAAATATTTATTTTTTGACTTTTTTTTGACGCTATTTTCCTAGCATGAAGAAAATATATTGACTATACCAGCTAAGGAGGCTATCTTCATGATCACCTGTATTCCCCGCTCAAAGGCTGTGACCACCCGTTGGTCCGGCGGTACGACCACGGAATTTTATCTGTATCCTACCACCGGCTCCTATGCAAAAAGGGAGTTTAGCATTCGCATTAGCTCCGCCACCGTGGATTTGGAAGCATCTAATTTTACCTTATTGCCGGATTACAACCGGATCATCACGCCGCTGCAAGGAGGGTTTACTCTAACTTTTCCGGAAGATAACCATCGCACGGTGACATTAAAGCCTTTGGACTTAGCCTTTTTTGACGGTGCCTGGCATACCCATTCCGTTGGAAAAGCCATAGATTTTAACGTCATGACCCGAAAGGGCCTGCTGGCATCCTGTAATAAATTGATGGAAAGTACCACGCTTCCAACCGCCCCGCACCGGTTTATTTACGTCCCGCTTCTAACAGCAGCACAGCTTAAAGGGGCAGCCCTTTCCGGAATGGGTCTAGAACCGGACACCTTATATGTTCTATCTGCCGATGACCCAGGAACTCTGACACTGCCAAAAGAGACGCCTGTTCTCTTTATTACTGTACGATAAGCCATGCAGCTATTTAAACTATTTCTTTCTGCAATCTGTGCTGGCTTCTGTATCGGATTGGGCGGTGCCGCCTACGTGTTACAAACCAATAAATTACTGGGAGCCATTTTGTTCTGCGTAGGGCTTTTTACCATTTGTGAGTGTGGCTTTCACTTATTTACCGGCAAAGTGTGCTATGCCAGAGAACGTTCATGGAAAGACTACTGGGAATACGTGGTGATCTGGTGTGGAAATTTTGCAGGTACCGGACTAGTGGCCCTTCTGATCCAGCAAACCCGACTTTTTACAGGAAGTTCCACATCGGCCCTATCCCTTGTACAGGCAAAAAACAACGATACCCTCTTATCCTTGTTTGTCCTCGGCATTTTTTGCAATATCTTTGTCTTTCTAGCCGTAGAGGGCTATAAGCACTTTCCTCTGGACATCGGAAAATACCTGGCAATTTTCTTTGGCGTGATCGTCTTTATATTAAGTGGTTATGAACATTGCGTGGCCGATATGTTTTATTACTTTATGGCAGGGGCTATGGATGCCAATGCACTATTGCGCATTATAATCATCACCTGCGGTAACATCTGCGGCGGCCTGTTGGCCTATAGCGGCGTCCGCCTGGTCAAATCACCCACAAAAGCGTAAGGCTGCTGTAGCAAAGAGCGGGCTATGAAAAACGAAAAAACGTTTTTCATAGCCCGCTCTTTTATATTACCGTTGTCGCTCATGCATGACGTCAAGAAAATTGGCAAAATCCAGCGATCGTTTTTTTTAGTAGCACATCCACCCGCAATTTTAGCATGGGATGCTGGCTCAGTTCCCGTGCCTTAAAGAGTGCCAGGCGCATCTGGGGCGACCAATTTTTCTCTGGCCAATTATCTAGCACGGTCAGCGCCGCACTGCGGCAGGAATCATAAATGGATGTTAGGGCTTTTTCTACAATTTTTTCTCCTTCGCCCGGATAGTCTTCCAAGGCCTGTAACAATGGTTCCAGCGCATATTCGTGTTGCAGATAGCTATCCACATGCTCTTCTGCAAATTTCATTACACGGTTGAAGAAGCGCTTATCCTGGGTATATAGCAGATATTCATAAAGCTCTGTCCGCATACAGTCTTTTTTCAATAGGGACCATAGTTCTTTGTGAATATCAAGTCCCAAGGCATAGGCCATATGCACGACGATTAGATTTATTTCGCCGTATTCATCCAGAAGATTCTTTTTGATCTGGGGTAGCCAATCCTGAGAAAATACCAAACCTTCCAACTGACTGATAAGCAGATGGCATTGGTTCATAGTAATGTAGTCCCAATTCTGGTCATCCACCATGGTCTGCAATCCTTCTGATAAATTCAAGAGGCCAGCCCCATCCATGAGATCCGTGTGATACTCCTTAGCATGGCGTACATACTGATCCAGCAGGTCATACAGATTGACGGCTGGCAGCTTTACGCTGCTTCCCAAATCCAGTTTTCGAAATCCAAGCAAAAAGGCAAGGTAATGGAGCAATAATACAGTAATCCCCTGGAATACATCATGCTCCAGGTGGTCTGATTTGAGGACTGCAGTTACATTGACTTTAGAAAAAATCAACAGCGTGATCGCCGGATAGTCTATTTTTAATTCGCAGCCATGCGCCAAAAGCCAGCGTTTATCATCCGGGGTAGTAAAATCATAGGCCTGCATGGCGCACAGCCGTCCCCACCCTGAGGTATGCTGAATCATATCCCACAAGTCTTCTTCCTGGAGCTGGTGCCCCAATTCCAGAGCGTAGATTACAAAACTGGTAAATTCTTCACAGCGGCTGAGCAACATCAGATCTTTCTTTAACTGCCAGCAGGCCGTTACATCATTCTCGTTTAACATATATAGTCCGCTGATAACAATAGCTGCTTTGACAGCTTCCCTGCCGGAAGCTTCATAGAGCCACTGGCGGATCAACTGCCACACCGGGGGTGGGATTTGCTCCTCACTCATTTGCTCCACCAGGGTTTCATAATATAAAATACAGGGCGTGGACGAAATCCCCATGTACAGCATGGTGGCATTCTCCGGCGAAGGATCTTGCGCATAGGCCTTTAGCACCTGGCTGATCTGCAGCCCTACAATAGCGCCGGCTTCCCCAGCTTGTTGGTTACTGGCCAAGAAGGCATCCGCTGCTCCCATTTCGGACAATACATCCATATCCCCGTTAACAACGGGTCTGTCCTCCAGCTCTTCCCTAGTAAAATAGCCGTCGGGGTCTAGATTGTCCTTCACATATTCAAATATACTTTTCCCTTGTTTCCAAGGCTTTCTTCGTTGATTCATACTCTCATCCTGTTTCTTACCCTATATTTTACACTATTACACTGGTTGGCAACTCTTTTAGTCACTTCCATTATATCATAATTGGTCAAAAAGTCGAAATTAGGAACGTGCCATAGCACGTTCCTTTTTGTTCTTGCGTTTAGTTTTACGTATTGGGCTGCAAATTCGCAGCAGATTGCGATTCTATAGAAGGAGCCCCTACAGCTTGGGGTTCGCCTTCTTTAACAATTTCTTCCGGTTTTTTATCTTGCAGGATCGCCATGAATTCCTCGCCGGTAATGGTTTCTTTCTGCAACAGATACGCAGCCAGTTTATCCATCATATCCTTACGGGCGCTAAGAATCGTCTTAGCTTCCTCATGGGCTTTTTTCACCAGAGCAAACACCGCTTCATCAATTTTGGCAGCCGTTTCTTCTGCACAAGCCAGTGACATATCTCCGTCTAAATATTGGCTGTTGACAGTAGCCAGTGCCACCATATCAAACACATCCGTCATTCCGTACCGGGTAATCATGGCCCGCGCCAGTTTTGTCGCCTGCTCAATATCATTGGATGCACCGGTTGTTACCTGGTTAAAAATAACTTCTTCTGCACTCCTGCCACCGGTAAGCGTAACAATTTTGTTATATAGTTCTTCTTTGCTCAGGAGTACTTTTTCCTGGGTATCCACCTGCATGGTATACCCCAGTGCCCCGCTGGTCCGGGGAATAATCGTTATCTTACGCACCGGTGCTGAATGGGTCTGGGTTGCAGCAACCAAAGCATGCCCTATTTCATGGTAAGCAATGACTTTCTTCTCTTCCTTCGAAATCACTGCACCTTTCCGCTGCGCCCCGGCAATCACTACTTCCACAGATTCTTCCAAATCTTCCTGGATCACTTCCATGCGTCCCATGCGTACGGCCCGCAGGGCAGCTTCATTAACAATATTGGCAAGTTCTGCACCGGAAGCCCCGCTGGTTGCTAGCGCGATATCATGAAAATTAACATCCGGAGACATCTTCACATCATGGGAATGTACTTTCAAAATCGCTTCCCTGCCAGGAAGATCCGGTAATTCTACAGGCACCCGACGATCAAAACGACCAGGCCGTAGCAGCGCTTTGTCCAATACTTCCGGACGGTTGGTAGCAGCCAGAATGATTACACCTTTACTACCGTCAAATCCATCCATCTCAGCCAATAATTGGTTCAGAGTCTGTTCCCGTTCATCGTTACTACCAAAGGCCCCACTATCCCGTTTTTTCCCAATGGCATCAATTTCATCGATAAATACAATACACGGGGCTTTTTCCTGGGCTTGTTTAAATAAGTCCCTGACACGGGCTGCCCCCATACCTACGAACATTTCAATGAATTCGGAGCCGGAAATAGAAAAGAACGGAACTTTTGCTTCTCCTGCTACTGCTCTTGCCAAAAGCGTCTTTCCTGTACCAGGAGGGCCTACCAGCAACACGCCTTTAGGCATGGTAGCACCAATGGCTTTGTATTTAGAGGGATTATGGAGGAAATTGACAATTTCCTGCAGAGCCTCTTTTGCCTCATCCTGTCCCGCCACATTTTGAAACGTCACACCGGTCTGAGATTCTATGTACACTTTGGCATTACTTTTGCCAAAGTTCATCATGCCGCCCCCGCCCAGCCGAGGCCCTAAGAATCGCATTAACAATTGTCCAATGATCATAAAAATCAAAAAGGGCAGAATCCAATTATTGAAGAACTTTACAAGAGGAGAATCCTCTTTAGGAATGACCTGGGAAAATTCCACCTTAGCTTTTACCAGGCGGCTGACAAGCTCTGGATCATTGACCCGACCAGTCACGTAAATTTGTTCTTTCCCGTCCTTCTGGCACAAAAGCGCTATCCGGTCATTGGTAATTTCTACTTTAGAAGCTTTTCCCTCATCCACCATCTGCAAGAAATTACTGTAACTGACCTCATTCACCTTAGTCTGAAAGAACATGGGCGTAATAATCGTATTAATAATTAAAATGATCAGTATGGCTGCGATGTAGTAATACCGAACTTGTTTTTCGTGTTTGTTGGGATCTTCGTTCATTCTGTTACCTTCTTTCACTAAGAATCAATCAACCATTAAAAACTTGCTCTATTATACCATACTTCCGGCAAGAACCAATAGAAAGCACAAATTTTCTACAGACAGCAAAAGACCCCGCACGATTGTGCGGGGTCAATCTCTTTACCGGCAGCT
>DXYB01000044.1 GCA_019416065.1 Acidaminococcus sp.
ACCAGAAAAGGATGAATTTGGGGTCCTCCCCAACATTTGACAAAGAACCATAATTTTCTGATAGAATTCTTTTATAAAATCCATTCATATGAGTTTTACTCATCATTTTATGGAAAAACAATATTAGATTTCATAAAATAGTTTTTGTATAATGGAACTAACAAAACGGTACAGAAATTTCATAATTCGATCCGCGTGAAGCAGAGAAATACCTAATTATAGACATTGCTTAAAAAGTCAGAACATTATAAACTGTCAAGCAAAGTCGGCAACTCTGCATTCTAAGGAGGTACAAAGATGGCAAGAAAATTTTCTTTGGCGTATCTTACCGTTCCCGGTGTGGAGGCGGTGGATCAGATCCATATGGCGGCAGAAGCTGGCTATGATTCTGTGAGCCTGCGGACCATTCCTATGGGCCAGGCTGGGGAACCTCAGAATGACTTGGTAGGGGATCCGGAGCTGTTCAGGAAAATCCAAAAGGCCTTGAAAGAAACGGGATTGCCGCTGCTAGATATTGAGCTAGTGCGGGTACGGGAAGATATTCCAGTGGATTACCGGGCTGCCTTTGAAAAGGGAGCGGAGCTGGGTGCTACGGATGTCCTCTCCAGCGACTGGAGCCAAGATGAAAATTTTGCGGTGGACTGCTACGGAAAGATTTGCGAACAAGCTGCTGAATTTGGCCTGACGGTGAACCTGGAGTATCCAGCTATTTCCCGGATCCGGAACCTGGCAGGCGCCAAAGTCATGCAGGAAAAAGTCAAGGCTCCGAATTTGAAACTCTTCCTGGATATGCTGTATGTGTACTGGGCCCAGGAAAAACCGGAAGAAATTCAGGCCATTGCTCCGGATCGGTATGGTATCATCCATCTGTGCGACTGCCCGAAGGATTACTACATGATGGATCGGCCAGAAGTTATGCGGGGGGCCCGGGAATACCCAGGACTGGGATCGATCCCCCTGGTACGGATTCTTAAGTCACTGCCGATGCATCCTTGTTCCATTGAATTGCCTAACTTAGCCTATATTCAAAAATATGGGGCTTTGGGACATGTGAAAAACTGTCTGAACTATGCGAAAAAAGTCTTAGCGGATGTGGATCAGTAAAGAAAGAAGGGATTTGAATGAAACCGGATATCAATACAAAATTTATTACCCTGTTGGGAGATCCTCTGGCACAGTCTTTTGCGGCCCGCATGCAAAATAAAGGCTATGAAGCAGCCGGGCTGAATATGCTGTACTTTTATACGGTAACCGGCAATGAACATCTGGGAGACATTGTGAAAGGACTGCGCTATATGCCTTTTGCCGGGTTTGCTGTAACCAAGCCCAACAAGGTAAAAGTCCTGGAATACCTGGATGAGCTGGATCCTCTGTGCAAGAAGATGGGATCCAGCAATACGGTGGTGAAGCTACCAGATGGCAGACTAAAAGGCTACAATACCGACGGTGTCGGGTTCTACACCGCCATCGTGGAAGCCGGTGTAAAAGTAGCAGAAAACGTGTTCTTCTGCTTTGGCAGCGGCGGTGCCGGACGGGCCATGTGCTCCATCCTGGCGTACCATGGCGCCCCAAAGATCTACATCACGGATCTTTTCCCGGAAAGTGCTAAGGCACTGGTAAGCGACATCAATACTAACTTTGCGCCGGTAGCGGAATTTGTTCCCCACGAAGATTTCAGCAAAGTGGCCGCTGCGGATATCGTCTTGAATGCCAGCGGTGTAGGCATGGGCAAGAGCATTGGAAAAAGCCCGATGCCCAAGGAATACATCAAAAAGGAACAGTTCTACTTTGATGCCTGCTACAATCCGGCGAAGACCCAATTCCTTATGGATGCGGAAGCGGCTGGTTGCAAGGTGATGAATGGGCTGTCCATGAGCTTGTACCAGGGCACGGCCCAAGTGGAACTGTGGAGTGGACAAAAAGCGCCGGTAGAAGCCATGCGGCAGGAACTATTGGATATTCTAGCCGAAAAGAACGGCGAAAAATAAACACAGCGCTACCAAGCGAAAAAGGAGGAACGTCTGATGAAACTCGTACATTGGCTGGATGAGCACCTGGAAGAAACCTTCCTGGTTATCATGCTGGTCCTGATTGCCTGTGTCAGTATGATTCAGGTTATCGTCCGGAAAATTCCCGGGATGACTTCTCTGACCTGGGCAGAAGAATTCTGCCGGTTTATGTGGATTTGGAGCGTGTTCATTTCTCTGCCCTATACCATCCGTATGGAAAATATGCTGCGGGTGGGGGTCTTGAAAGACCTGCTCCCCAACACGGTGAAAAAAATCGTGAACCTGGCAGTGGATGCGGTGACTATGTTAAGCATGGCCTACTTGGGGTATTATTCCCTGGAGGTTTATGAAAACATTGCCGCCAGTCATGAAATTTCTCCGGCTATGCAGTGGTCCATGGCGTTTGTGTATGTGTTCATGGTGATAGGCTTTTTCTTGGCCGTGATCCGGGGGATCGAGATGATTGTGATTCACCTGAAGAAATTCAACGAAGTGGAACTGTCCACGGTAGAACAGACCATGCAAGATGCAGCCAAAGAGGCTGCCATGGCCCAGGAAGGAGATGAGTGAGTATGGCAGCACTAATGGTATTTGTAGTCTTCCTAGTGACCATTGCGCTCTCCATTCCTATCGCTATCAGTATGATTTTAGGGTCTGTAGCACCTATCGAACTGCTCCACAGAGGCGGCAGTATTGTACAGCTGCTGAATAACACATTTTCCGGTGCCAACTCCACCCCGATCCTGGCGGTGCCTCTGTTCATTCTAGGCGGCGTCATTATGGCTAAAGGTGGGATTTCCCGGAAACTGTTTAACTTCTTTGCTTTCTTTGCCGGACGGATTACCGGTGGGTTGCCCTGCGCGGTCATTCTCACTTGCTTGTTCTACGGTGCTATTTCTGGCTCCGGCCCTGCAACAACCGCTGCCGTTGGTGCTATGTGCGTACCATTTCTGACGGACCTAGGATATGACAGGACATGGAGCGCAGGTCTCATTGCTGTAGCAGGGGGCTTAGGTGTTATCATCCCGCCGTCCATTCCCTTTGTACTGTATTCTTTGGCGACCGGTGTTTCTACTGGCGACTTGTTCTTGGGTGGCGTACTGCCCGGCATTTTGATCGGTGTTGCCCTGATGGCCTATGCCATTATCTATTGCATAAGAAACGGGGAAGATAAGGAAAAAATCAAGGAACGTATGCATGAACTTTCCAGCGAAGGTATTTTTAAGCTGTTTAAGGACAGCTTCTGGGCACTGCTGTGCCCCGTCATCGTACTAGGCGGCATCTATACCGGTTGGACCACGCCTACAGAAGCAGCCACGGTATCTGTGTTCTATGCATTAATTGTTTCCCTCTTTATTTACAAGACCATGAAGCTCAGTGAACTCATCCCCATGCTGTGTGAATCCGTAAAAACTTACGGCGGCCTCGCATTCGTCCTGGCCTTTGCTACGGCATTTGGCCGTGTGCTGTCCTTGACCAGAGCCACCCGTGCCGTGGAAACCTTTATCCTGGGGAATTTCCACTCCAGCTTTACGGTACTGACTGTACTGGTTATTATTTTCTTCCTGCTGGGCATGGTGATGGATACCGGGCCTGCCATTATTATCTTGGCTCCTGTACTGCTGCCGGCCTGCGTGAAACTGGGCGTGGATCCGGTACACCTGGGCGTTGTGCTGGTGTGCTGCTTGTCCATTGGACTTGCGACACCGCCGTTTGGTCTGGATTTGTTCGTAGCAGGGAATATTGCTCAGGAACAACCTATGGATGTGGCCAAAAAAGCACTACCGTTTATCATCGCTTTCGTGATTGCGCTGTTTGCCATTACCTATATCCCTGCACTGTCTACCTATCTACCTAGCTTATTAAAGTAAGTTGTTGACGGATATTCACATCGTGTGAAAGAAAAAGGAGGAACTGTGATTATGGAAAGCAAACGTACTTGGAAAAAAGTTGCTGGCTTGATTATGGCGAGCATCCTGGCCCTGTCCGTAGCCGGTTGCGGTGGCGGAGATGACAAGAGTGCCTCTTCCGGTGGCAGTGGGGATTACTCTAAACTGAAAGCCGTCGAAATGATCGGGGCTGACTCTGCTGGTAAAGGCGCAGCGGGCCAACAATTTGGGGAACTGGTTGCTAAGAACGTAGAAAAAATTACAGGTGGTAAATTTAAGATTGATTATCACCCCAATTCAGAACTGGGCGGCGATGAAGATTTGCTCCGGCAGGTAAAATCCAACGATATCCAGATCGTTGTGATGCAAATGGCACCGGTGACGGCTATTATCCCAGAAACTGCCGTGTTTGATATGCCTATGGCCTTTGCCAAATATGACGGCAAAACCATTGACAAAGTCTTAAACGGTGACGGGGAATTCCATAAGAAATTGTCCGAAGCCTATGAAAAAGCAGGTCTGCATTACTTGGGCATTCTGCAAAATGCTACCTTCCGTTTGACCACCGCTAATAGAGCCTTGAATACACTAAACGACTTCAAAGGACTGAAGATTCGTACCATGAGCAACAAGAACCATATGGCGTTCTGGAGCGCTTTGGGTGCTAACCCCACACCGCTGGCCTGGCCGGAAGTGTACTTCGCTCTGCAGAGTGGCACCGTAGAAGCAGAAGAAAACGCAGCTGATACCATTGTATCGGCTAACTTCAACGAGGTACAAAAATACTTGGCTGATACCAACCACATCCTCTATGCTAACCAGATTGCCATCAACAAAAAGGCCTATGACGCACTGGATCCTGCCTACCAGAAAGCATTGAACCAGGCCGTGGAAGAAGCCAGAACGGAAATGGCTGCTAAACTGGGTGATGTGGATAAGAAAAACCAGGAAGACCTGAAAAAGAAGGGTATGACTGTAATTACCTACGACAAGAACTTCTTTGATCAGGTACTGGCGCTGCCCGGCGTGAAAGCGCTGAATGAAAAAATTGATAAAGACGTAAACGGACTGGGTAGCCTTTTGACTAAAGAATTGGACGCAGCGGCTAAATAAGCTGACTTTGTCCGCCCTGCTTCGGATGCTTGTCAAAGCTCCGGCTCTATGCGATGATAAAGTCACTAGAGTAGAAAGTTTGTGAAGCTGAAGGGAGCAGAGACTATGCAACTGCAGTGGTTGTACTACTTTACCACCATCGCGGAACTGGAACACTACACCCGGGCGGCGGAACGCCTCCGGGTGAGCCAGTCCAACCTGAGCCATGCCATGCGGGACATGGAGCGGGAATTGGGCACCAAGCTTTTTGAGCGGAAGGGGAGGAATGTTCAGCTGACCAAATACGGACAGCTTTTTCTCCCCTACGCCAAAAAGACGCTGAACACATTGGAAGCTGGAATTGATACCCTGAAAGAATACCTAGATCCCAACAAGGGCACCATTATGTTGGGGGGATTCTACTCTATTGAGGCCTTTGCCACGGATTTGATGATCCGCTATCGCAGCGAAACCAATCGGGTAGGGGTGCAGTTCCAGTACAGCTCCCGTGGTTGGTATAACCTGCGAAAAGATCTTTTGGAAGGCAAGCTGGATCTGATTTTGTGCACCAAAATTGACAGTCCTCAGATCGGCAGCTGTTATATCGGGGAACATGCCCTGGTCGCCTTGGTGCCGGAACGGCATCCCTTTGCCAGTCGGAAAATCTTGCGGCTGGAGGATTTTCAGGGACAAAATTTTGTCTCCTTTGATGCTTCCGGACAGATTTCCAAGCAGGTGCGAGATGCCTTTACAAAACGCGGCATCAACGTGAATGTGGTGATGGAAAGCCCCAATGATGTGGTGATTTATGGCTTTGTAGCGGCAAGTTATGGGCTATCCATAGTGCCGTATCCTTTGACCGGGGTTCCCTACGGGACAAAGGTCATTCCCCTGGGAGAAACACCCAAACGTAAGTTGTATCTTCAGTGGAACAAAGAACGGTATGCGGTGCCGGCTGTGGAATATTTCAAAAATTACGTGGTGCGCAGCGGCGACGTGTTGAATCAGTATCTGGAACGCCTGTATTTGACAGGGGTTCCTACAGAAAGAAACACACAGGAGGAATAACGATGGCAAAGAAACTGATAGCGGATCTGATGGTGGATTACCTGGAAAGACGGGATGTAAAATACGTCTTTGGTCTGTGCGGCCATACGGTTATTGGGATGTTGGACGCCCTCAGCCGCAGCAAAAAAGTTAAATTCATTTCCAACCGGCACGAAGCCGTTGCTTCTACCGCAGCGGACGGCTATGCACGGATTACCCACAAGGCTTCTGTGGCGCTTTGCCACCTTGGGCCGGGGCTGACCAACGTATTGACCGGTGTGGCCAATGCGGCGTTTGACTCTATTCCTATGGTTGTTATCGCTGGCGACGTGCCTACCTATTACTTTGGCAAACATCCTCACCAGGAAGTGAACATGCACGAAGACGGCAGCCAGTACAAAATTCTGGAACCGGTGGTAAAACGGGCTTGGCGCGTGGATGATCCGGAATCCATGGCAGAAATCATGGATAAGGCGTTCCGCCTAGCAGAATCCGGCCGACCTGGGCCTGTATTGATTGATGTTCCTATGGATATTTTCTCCCGGGAAGTGGAAGATTACATCTGGGATCGGACCTATCATGACAGCCATATCACCATGAAACCGGCGCTGGATCCGGAAGCGGCGAAAGCCATTGCTAAAAAACTAGTGGAAGCCAAACACCCGGTGCTCCATGCCGGCGGCGGCATCCTGCTGGCACAGGCTTCTGAGGAATTGGCCGCACTGGCAGAATTCCTGGATATCCCTGTATCCCGTACCCTGATGGGCCAAGGCTGCATCAGTGACAAACACCCGCTGATGATTGGACAGACTGGATTCTGGGGCATGGAATTTACCCATTCCCTCACCAGCAAAGCCGATGTAATCCTGGGCCTGGGCACCCGTTTTGCAGAAGCAGACAGCTCCTCCTGGTATCGGGGTGTCACCTTTGATCCGGACCATACGGAATTTCTGCAGATCGATATTGACCCCAGCGAAATCGGCCGGAACTATCCGGTAGCCATTGGTGCCGTGGGCGATCTGAAACTGGGCCTGAAACAAATTCTGGAAGAAGCGAAAAAACTCTGCCCACAAGGCATCAAACGGGAAGGCCTGCGGGAAGCCATTGCTAAAGCCAAAGCTGACTTCAAGGCACAGAATGTGGCTATTTCTAACGATGGTCGCTTCCCCATGACCCCGCAACGGATCTTGAAAGACGTAAAAGAAACCATCCCAGAAGATGCACATATCTTTACGGATGTGGGCTGGAACAAAAACGGTGTGGCACAGCAATATGACATTACTGTACCGGGCAGCATCCATCACTCCTCTGGTTTGGCTACCATGGGTTTTGGTGCCTCCGCGGTGTTAGGTGGCAAACTGGCTGCTCCGGACAAAGTTTGCATTACCTTGACCGGTGATGGCGGCTTTGGTGTTAACCCCACTTGCCTGGCTACCGCTGTGGAACAAGGCATTCCTGTAACCTGGGTTGTGATGAACAACTCTGCCTTTGGTACCATCGCTGGCTTGGAAAACGCCAACTATGGTAGCAAATTTGGGACTGTGTTCCATACCCCCGATGGCAAATCTTACAGCCCCAGCTGGGCTGGCGTGGCCAAAGCTTACGGTGTGGAATCCATCTGCGTAAAGAGCGCTGATGAATTTAAACCCGCTATGGAAATGGCTATGAAAGCCAATAAAGAAGGCCGTCCCTTCCTGGTAGAAGCCCCCATGGAAAACATTGTGGTGCCGACTCCTGGTTGCTGGAACATTAACGATATCTACAGCCCCAATGCGTTGGTCGAAGATGGGAAACTGGTGAAAGACGAAAATGGCCAGTTCGTTGCCCCCAACCACGCAAAATCTCACAAATCCAAATAAGAACGGCGCAAGCTGAAACGGATACCCTGTTTTCTCTGGAAAGCAGGGTAATCCGATAATTGTACAAAAACAGTAGAACGAAGGAGAACCTGTTATGGCAAAAGAAAAAATGACAACCAAATTGCGGAAGTTGCTGGCCGACAATAAGTATTTGGTTGCTCCCTGTGCCTATGACGCCCTAAGCGCCAGGGCTATTGAAGTAGCAGGGTTCCAGGTTTGTGGTACCACTGGCTACGGAATGCACGGGGTGGTATTGGCACAGCCGGATTCCGGTCTTTTGGCGTTGAACGAAACCGTAGATATTCTTAGCAAAATGGCAGATGCGGTGAATATTCCCATTATCTGCGATGCAGAAGGGGGATACGGCAACGCATTGAACGTCATTCGTACCGTCAAGGAATATGAAAAAACAGGCGTAGGCGGATTCTTCATTGAAGACCAAAAACAGCCGCCCAACTGTCCGTTTATCAGTAAGACGGAAGTCATCAGTATTGAGGAAATGTGCGGCAAAATCCAGGCCGCAGTGGATACCCGTACGGATCCGGATCTTTTGATTATTGCCCGTACTGATGCACCGGACGATGAAGCCATTGAGCGTGCCAATGCCTACTTGGATGCCGGCGCGGATATGGTAAAAATCCTGCCAAAATCCCGGGAAGCTTTGGTAAGCCTACCGGAAAAAGTACATGGCCCGATTCATCTGGGTTATTTCCCCAACCAGCCGTTTTTTAAAGAATTTACTACGGATGACTGCGGGACGAAATTGGGATACAAAATTATTACCTTCCCCTTTAGCGTGTTGTTTGCCCAGGTGGCAGCGCAGCTTAGCGTGCTGAAATATATTAAAGAACATGGTACGCCGGAAGGGTATCCTGGTGAAATGCTGGATTTCCAGACCT
This sequence comes from Acidaminococcus sp., assembly GCA_019416065.1. Taxonomy (GTDB): domain Bacteria; phylum Bacillota; class Negativicutes; order Acidaminococcales; family Acidaminococcaceae; genus Acidaminococcus. Next base: position 8,796 of record DXYB01000044.1, read on the forward strand.
ACATTGACCTGGTGCATGTAAAAGATATTAAAGAAGCTGGGGCTAAGTACCTGAAAGAGTAAGAGGGACGGTGTGCTATGGCACTTACGACAGTAAAGAAAGTTCGCATTTGCGAAGTGGGACCGCGGGACGGGTTCCAGAACGAAAAAGTAGTTCCCACCACGGAACAAAAAATTCATCTCATTGACCAGCTGTCTGATGCAGGGTTTCCTGTTATTGAAGTCGGCAGCTTTGTGAGTCCTAAAGCGGTTCCCCAAATGGCCAATACAGACGACGTGTTCCGGGGCATCAAGAAAAAAGAAGGCGTGGAATATAGAGCCTTGATTGCCAACTTAAAAGGCGTGGAACGGGCCATTGCCTGTGGCTGCACGAAAGTAAAACTGAATGTGTCCGCCTCCGTAGCCCACAATTTGGCCAATTTGAACTGCACCCCGGCAGAAAGCGTTGCACGGTTTGCCGCCTGTGTGGACCGGGCCAAAGAAGCAGGGATCGGAATTTCCGGATCCATTTCCATGGCCTTTGGTTCCCCTTGGGACAAAGAAATCCCGGTGGATGTGGTGTGCAAGATCATTGAAGCCTATATGGCGGTAGGCATTACAGAAATCAGTTTGTCCGATGCGTCCGGCATGGGCTATCCTTCCCAGGTGACCCAGATTTGCCAGACCGTCAAACAAAAATACCCCGAGATCTCCTGGTGGCTCCATTTCCATAATACCCGGGGCCTGGGCATTGCCAATATCCTGGCAGGCCTGAATGAAGGTTTTACCCAGTTTGATGCCAGTTTTGCCGGCGTGGGCGGCTGTCCGTTCGTGCCCGGTGCTGCCGGCAATGTAGCTACAGAAGATTTGCTGCACATGTTGGATGAAATGGGCATTGAAACCGATGTGGATCTGGATAAGGCTATGGCTATTAGCCGGGAAGTGACCAAAATTGTTGGTCATACCACGGACAGTTACCTGCTCCGCGCTGGCAAGGCCAGTGACCTGATTCTGGATATTCCCACCAAACAAGGAAAGAATCATACACAAGCCAAGTAACCAGAAACTCGTATGGGGGAAAGGAGATCTTTAGCCAATAGATCCTTTCCTCCTTTTTTACTATGCGTAGTCCTGGTGGCGAATTAAATCCTATCACCAGCGTGGAAAAAAGAAGGTGACGGAATGGAGAAAACTCAAAATTCTATTGCATTGCGTATCATTCAAGGAATTTTACAGGCCATTCAGGAATCCATGATTCCTGTGATTCCTATGATTATGGCAGGCGGCCTTATCAAAGTGCTGGTCATCCTTATGACCTTGTTGCATCTCATAGAACCAGCTTCCCAAACTTATACAATTCTTAATGCTATTGGAGATGCGGCTTACTATTTTTTGCCTTTTGAAGTGGCCGTATCCGCAGCACTATATTTTAAACTGCCGGTTTTGCTTCCTGTTGCGACGGTGGGGATTATGTTTGCCCCTAGCTTTCTTCAATTATTTACTTCCGGAGATGTCCGATTTTTCGGAATCCTTATTTCAAACGTGACATATAGTTACAGTGTTCTTCCCATTATCCTTTTAGTATGGGTGATCAGCCTGATATACAAAGGGATCAAAAATGTATTTTCTGAGAGTTTGTTTAACTTTTTTGGCAATATGCTGACGCTATTGCTCTCGTCTTTATTGGCGATTGTGGTTATTGGACCATTTGGCAATATGATCGCCGAAGGTATTCGGGTTTTTGTACTTTGGCTTCAGGGTGCAAACCGGGTTGCTGCAGAGGTATTCTTTGCTGTAGTGTTCCCCTTCTTAAATATGTGTGGGTTAGAATGGCCCCTAATTATGGATGCGATTTCTACTGTAGGGCGAGAGGGATTTGAGTCTTTGTGCATTGTTTCTCTGTTATGCGTTAACGTTTCTCAAGGCGGGGCGTGCCTTGCAACAGGCTTTCGGGCTAAAAATAAAAAACGGCGGGAAGAATGTTTGGGAATGGGTTTTACTGCTGTATTCAGCGGAGCCAGTGAGCCATCTACGTATTCTAACGTACGATATCGCCGTCCCATGATTGCTGCATTGATTGGCAGTGCCTGTGCTGGATTGTACGCTGGTATTGTTTCAATTCGGGCGTTTTCTTTTGTGCCGCCTGCTTTTGCGACCATCCTGATCTTTTTGGATGCAACCGATATGAGTAATATTATGCATGCTGTGATTACAGGGGTAATTGCTTTAGTGGTAAGCTTTGGCGTAGGGATGGCATTGGGGTTCAAGGAGCCGAAAGATACTTCTGAGAAACCGCAAACGTTTACGGGAGAAACAATCTAGACTTATTATAAGGAGGTCGTACCATGATCCAATTACAAGGAAAACAATTTATCGATTTATCGCATGTGGAAGAAGGTAATATGCCTGTAGATCCAGCTTTGCAGCTTCCTCGTCTGGATTTCTTCTCTCGTGTTGGGAATGGGACCCAGATTCATAACCTGGAAGTCATTAGCTATTGTCCTCACACCGGGACGCATATTGACGCTCCTTTTCATGTGAATAGCCAGTGGGGTACAGTGGAAACAGTAGATCCTACAGTTTTAATCGGGCCAGCCACTGTGGTTTCTTTGCAAGTGCCGGAGTATGATTATGAAGTAACCAAAGAAGACTTCATAAATTGGGAAAAGGAACATGGAGTGATTCCAGAGGGTGACGGCGTCCTACTGCATACGGGACATGCGGATAAATGGTCCAAAGGGAATCCGGAGTATATTGATAAGGGGTATGTTCATCTGGCTTTAAGTGGAGCAGAGTATTTAGTAGAACGAAAAGTCCGTTTTATTGGCATGGAAAGTATCAGCGTGGATGGAGCCCCGACGGACTGCCATAAAATGTTGCTGGGGCATGGTGTTTTCATCGTAGAGAACCTGTGCAATCTGGAAAAAATTGGACAAATCCATTGCTATACCGTGGGTACATTCCCGGCAGTAAAAGGCGGTTCAGGTACTTGGACTCGTCTGCTGGCACTAGTATAAAGGTAGCATAGGAGTAAGAACTAGCATTTTGCTATCTCCTGACTACAAAGGAGGGTCAACTCATGCGATTTGGCTGTTGTGGCAATTTGATTGCCACGGGAAAAGACAAGACGGGGATGGAATTTATTGGCGAAATTGCTTCCCTGGGGTTTGATTATGTGGAATTGCCGCTGGCAGAGATGACGGCGCTTGACGACGAGGTTTTTCAGGGGCTGGAAAACCTCCTCAAAAATAGCAACATTGTTTGTGAGGCCTGCAATAATTTCTTCCCGGCTTCGGTAAGGCTAACGGGGCCAGATGTAGATGAAGGGAAAATTGAGGCCTACTTACAAAAGGCCCTGGCCCGGGCTAAGGTGCTGGGGGTGTCTGTCATTGTTTTTGGTAGTGGCGGCGCCAAACGAGTTCCCCAGGGATTTGCGTACGATAAAGCCTATGCCCAGCTTCTTGCTGTGACGCGAAAAGTTTCGGAGTTAACGCTGCCGCTAGGCATCACCATTGCTTTGGAGCCCATGCGGCGGCCAGACTGCAATATTCTCAATACCTTTGCCGAATCGGTGGAATTTGCCCGGCAATTGGATTGCAGCAATGTGAAGGTGCTGATTGATTACTATCACATGACCTGTGAGAAAGAATCCCCTGATGTTCTGCTGCAATATGGCAAGGAGTATTTGGCTCACGTCCATTTTTCCAATCCCAGTATTCCTTGTATTCATGGTAAGCATGATCCTGCAGCGATTAGCAACATTTTCGAAGATGAACTTTCCCGTAGAGGGTGGTGGCGGTCCTTCCCGGCAGAAGGCGATGGGGAAGACTACAGCCGTTTTATTGCAAATTTAAAAACCATCGGCTATACCGGGCGTGTCAGCCTGGAAGCCCCGGTGAAACAGTTTACAGAAGAGGCAAAGGCTGCCTTGCAACTTTTGCGTAATCGATTTTAAAGTAGCCTGGTCGTGAAAAGAGATAGGGCAGCAAAGTAACAAAAGAGGGCAGAGAGGAAATGCGTGGCAGTTCTCTCTGTCCCCTTTTTAGAAAGGAATTTTTTATTAAATTTTAGCCAGGGCCTGGTCTAAGTCCTCAATAATATCTTCCACATTTTCGATACCGCAGGATAGACGGATTAGATCCGGCTTGACCCCGGCAGCAATCAGCTCATCGTCCGTTAATTGCCGGTGGGTAGAGCTGGCCGGGTGCAAAACGCAGGTATGGGCATCAGCCACATGGGTGGCAATCATCGCGATCTGCAGATGTTTCATAAATTCCTCAGCGGCTTTCCGCCCACCTTGTACCCCAAAGGCAATGACGCCACAAGTTCCTTGAGGCATGTACTTTTGGGCTAATTGATAATAGGGATTGTCCGGCAAGCCGGGATAATTGATCCAGGCCACTTTGTGATGTTGCGACAGGTATTGCGCAACTTTCAGGCCGTTTTCACAGTGCCGCTGCATCCGCACGGCCAGTGACTCCAGGCCCAGGTTTAACAGGTAGCAGTTCATAGGGGAGGGAATGGCTCCCAAGTCCCGCATAAGCTGGGCTACGCATTTGGTAATATAGGCACCTGCATTACCAAACTGCTTTACATACGTAATGCCGTGATAGGATTCGTCCGGAGTGGTGAGCCCGGGGAACTTATCTTTGTGGGCCATCCAGTCAAACTTCCCGGAATCTACAATAGCACCACCCACGGTGGCATCGTGACCATCCATATATTTGGTAGTGGAGTGGGTAACGATATCCGCGCCCCATTCAAAGGGACGACAGTTGATAGGCGTGGCAAAGGTATTGTCTACGATCAGGGGAACGCCATGGGCATGGGCTGCTTTGGCAAAGCGTTCAATGTCAAACACAGTCAGCGCCGGATTGGCAAGGGTCTCTCCAAAAACCGCCTTGGTGTTGGGCTTAAAAGCAGCATGTAATTCTTCATCGCTGCAATCAGGCTCCACAAAGGTAAAATCTACACCCATGCGCCGCATGGTGACGTTGAATAAATTGAAGCTGCCACCGTAAATGGCAGACGAAGCTACGACATGGTCGCCCTGCCCAGCCAAATTGAATACAGCAAAAAAGGTGGCTGCCTGTCCGGACGACGTGAGAAGCGCAGCCGTGCCCCCTTCCAGGGCTGCAATTTTTTTAGCGACGTAATCGTTGGTGGGATTTTGCAGACGGGTATAAAAATAGCCTTCTGCTTCCAGATCGAATAGTTTCCCCATTGCTTCGGATGAGTCATATTTGAAAGTGGTGCTTTGGATAATGGGGATCATCCGAGGTTCCCCGTTTTTCGGTGTGTAGCCGGCCTGAATGCATTTGGTTTCTTCGCGCATGGATTTTCCCTCCCGGAAATCAGTTTTACGTCATTATAGCATAGGAGAGAGAAAAGTGAGAAATCGTTTTCAGGAAATTTGATAGCCCGCCTGGGCAAGGACATCCAAGGCTTTTGGGAAATTTTCCTTTTTGGTCAGGATGTAGTCCGTATTGTAGGTAGAAATGGCAAAAATACCAATTTGCTGCTTTGCTAACACGGTGGAAATCTTGGCTAAAATCCCGATAAGGGAAAAATCCAATATGCCTTCTATACAAAACGCTTTCCATCCGTCGTCCCGTTTAAGGGTGTGGGGAGGAACATCTACCGTACGGCATACCAGCGATTTTTCCTCGTCAGTGCTGGCAGTAAAACAAAACGGGGCATCGTAATTCACCTCGCTGTAGTCTTTGACTTTGCACACGGATAAATCCGCTGGGACTGCTTTTAGCTGCATTGTGGCCTCCTAGTATGTAAATTAGATTAACTGGGAAGAGGGGAGGTCAGGGAGTACGGCTATTTGCTGCAAGGATTTTAGAAATTGGGCGGCGCGGTCTTTGTCGTAGATTTTTAAGCAGGCCATAGCCTTCTTTTCTAACTGTGCAGTGGTCAGAGGAGAAGTGACGCTACCCGAGGCATTTTTGATGTAGGTGCTGTGGGTCTCCCCGTTTTTTAAGGTAACGGTCATTTTGCAGCCCCAATTATCAGGGTACAAGGCTGTGAGTTCCGGGTCTTCCGTGACCGTAATCTTCTTTAGCAATGCCTGGCGGTGGGGGTCCTGAATGGCATCCGGCGTGAAATCATCCAGTGTGATATTTCCATTGATAAAAGCACAGGCTGCTGTATAGGGCGTGGAAAATTTTGCTTCTGTGGGTAATTGAGGATCTTTACTGGATTCGGTCATGCCGCATTGTTTAAGCCCCACCAGGTAGGTAGCCACCGCTACGTGTTCAATATCCTCTGGTGGGCAGCCTTTTCGCAGCTGGATCGCTGCATCAATGACACAATGGGTACTGCGGCAGCAAGGATAGGGCTTTTTGTCCACGTTCTCAATTTCCCAGCTTTGTCCCAATTGATGATCCACGGCGGCGTAGGAATACTCGCGGCTCATCATGGGGAAAATCCCGCCGTCAGCAGCGTTTAGAATTTCGGCAGAACCGCGCATGCCCGCTTTGGTCAAGAGAACAGCTTCCAATCCACTTACAGCAGCTCTGGCCGGGTGGAGAATTTTATTGGTCGCGCCATCGGCTAAAAACGCCCAAGTGGAGCAAGATTGGGTTCCAGCTAGGCCAAAGGCGGACAGCATTTCTTTGCCTGTCAGGTTATATAATCTGCCACAGGCGGCAGCCGCACCAAAAGTCCCCGCTGTCCCAGTGGCGTGCCATCCCAAATTGCGATGGGAAGAGACACCAAATCCTGTGCCGATCCGTGCTTCTGCTTCGTAACCGGCAATTACAGCTTCCAAAAAGTCTTGGCCACTTTTATGCAAATAGCGTGCTACGGTCCAGGCTGTAGGCACGACCACGGTGCCAATGTGGGTCTTAGAATTGGTATGTACGTCATCCATTTCCAAAATATGGCCGATCATGGCGTTGAGAAAAACAGCAGTGCGCAAGGAAGCCTTACGTCCATCTCCCAATAATTCGGCCTGTTGGTGCTCTGCATTCTCTGTTTTTAGGTAGAGTTCCTGGATGGGCTCATATAGGGCATCTTGTTTTGCCCCCATGGCAACAGCCATAGAGTCATATACGCAGCTGACAGCAGCCTGTATTGCCGCTTCCGGGACCTGGTCCAGGGACAGATTAGCAACAAATGTTGCCAGATTTTCCAGTTCTTTCATAGGGATCTTTCCTTTCTTCCAAAGGGACTATTTGCGAACGCATCTTTTTTCCTACTCTTATTATAAACAAAAAGAAAACGAAGAAAACTGAAAAAAAGTTTGGGCAGTTCAAAACTTTTGGCAATGTTAGGGTATGACAGTGAAGACAGTATATGTCCTCACTGTTATTTTTTGGTTCTATAATAAATGTTGGGGTCTTGTGGACGTTTACCTTCACAA
>DXYB01000045.1 GCA_019416065.1 Acidaminococcus sp.
TACCCAAGGGGAATCTCTAACCATATCCAACTAACAAAAAACTAACGCCGTCTTTAAATGTCCATGTTATTCTTTTTCTATCAAGTTTGCTAAAATGGAGAGAGGAAAGATGAAACTACGGAATAAGATACTGGCAATATTAGGAGCAGCTGCGATTGGATTGACATTGTTATACCAATTTGCACCGGGTAACATAAGACGCTCTTTTACAGAGACGCTGCAATGGGGATGGTCACAAGCGGTTCACTATGATCTGGTCAGCGGTACGGAAGTGTTTAACATCCGGCAAGTGATGACGACGGACCCTTCAGTCAGCAGGGTTGTTATGTGGCAGTCCAACTTTTCTGAACAAAATGCTGTACTTGAGCTCCGAAACAAGAAAAACGAAGACACCAAAGAGTTCCCTCAGAAAGAAGAGTTATATAATGATGCTGAAAAAGAAACATATATTCACACGGTGCAAGTTTCTGGACTTACTCCTGGTGAGCAGTATGAATATCGGATACGTACTGGAAAAAAGGCCACCTCATGGATGCCTATGACCGCTTTTTCGGGGGATTCTTTTAAGGCCATGATCTTTCCGGATTCCCAGTCTAGCGACTATACGGTTTGGAAACAGACTGCGGATGCAGCCTGGCAACGCAATCCTGATGCTACTTTTTTTATTAATATGGGTGACTTGGTGGACAACGGACAGGACGCTAGTCAGTGGAATGCCTGGTTTGGTGTTGTGCAATCTTTTGCAGAAAAAATTCCCGCAGTAACCGTAATGGGGAACCATGAAACCTATACGCTGGATTGGAAAGTACGACGACCGGAAGCGTATATGAAATTGTTCAGCTTACCGAAAAATGGTTATACGCAATATCCTAATCGTTTTTACTCTTACGATGTGGGAGATGTGCATTTTGTGGTGATAGATACCATGTTTTCGGAAATGAAGGACTTTGAGCCTACGCTGCAGAAAGATGAAATAGAATGGTTTAAGAATGATATGGCGCAGCATAAGAAAAAATGGAACATCGTGTTGATGCACAAAGATCCCTTGCAGTATGCCTTTAATCCCAATTTAAAGGATGCCAGGTACGGGAAACGGGAAGAAGGATTTAGTGACGAGGGAAAGGTATGGATGCCGCTTTTTGATGCGTATGGTGTAGACCTTGTACTTTCGGCACACCTGCATACCTACCGGAACCGGGGACATATTAAAAACTTCGTGAGGGATCCGGCAGGGCCGTTATATATCATTACTGGTGTAGCAGGAAATGTGCGCTATCCGGAGCTGTGGAAGCAGCATGCTTTGGATTTATACGTAGCACCGCAGCCGGAAACAGATAATTATATAATCATGGATAAACAAAAGGATCACCTTACGATAACCTGCTATCTTCCTGATGGAACCATGTTAGATAAGACGGAACTAAAAAAGTAGGCGTGCTTTTCGAATGTGGTACAATACCGATGAGGTGAAATTTACCATAGGAGGATACGAACATCTTATGAAACTGAGATTTACTAAAATGCATGGGTGTGGCAATGACTATGTATATGTAAATTGTCTGGAACATATGCTGGAAAAGCCAGAACAAATTGCCAAACTGGTAAGCCATCGCAGGTTTGGCATCGGAAGTGACGGCCTTATCTGTATTTGTCCATCGGAAAAAGCAGATTTTCGCATGCGTATGTATAACGCCGACGGGTCAGAAGGAAAAATGTGTGGCAATGGCACTCGTTGTATTGCCAAATACGTCTATGATAAAGGCTTGACGGATAAGACTGATTTTACACTGGAAACCTTAGCGGGAATCAAGACCATTCATGTTACGGTTAAACATGGCAAGGTCCAATTTGCAGAAGTAGATATGGGAAAAGCCATCCTGGATCCCAAACAAGTGCCGGTACAATGGGATGGGGATGCCTTGCTGGATGAAAATCTTGTATTTCCTACTCCCGAAGGTTCTCAATTTTCTATGAGAGGATCAGCCGTAAGTATGGGAAACCCTCATTTTGTCACCTTTGTGGACGACGTAACCCATGCACCGGTGAAACAAAAAGGAACTGTTATCGAACATTCTTCTAGATTCCCTGAACGAGTGAATGTGGAATTTGTTCAAATTTTGGGGCCGAATCACGTGAAATTTAGGGTCTGGGAAAGAGGTAGCGGGGAAACCTGGGCCTGCGGAACAGGGGCTTGTGCAGTTGCTTATACGTGTATCCGGCTGCAGAAAGCTGGGAAAGTCAATGGGTTCCTTATGGTGGATGTGAACGGGGGCAGACTACAAGTAAAAGTCCAGGAAGACGGACGGATTATTTTGAAAGGTCCTGTCGAAACCGTCTTTGAAGGAGAGATGGAACTCCCGGATTCTTTGTGAAAGACAGACGACTTGCATTGACAGAATGGACTTCTGCCTTTACAATAAAAAGGTATTCCACAATTAAGAAGAAATGTTTTGTATAAAGGAGTTGTTCCTATGGCACTAGTCAATGGTCATTTTGTACAATTAAAGCAGAGTTATCTGTTTACCGATATTGCAGCTCGGGTACGGGAATTTACTGTGGCGCATCCAGATAAAAAGCTGATAAAAATGGGAATCGGAGATGTGACCCTACCTTTGGCACCGGTAGTGGTCGATGCCATGCGAGAAGCCGTGAATGAAATGGGACACAAGGATACCTTTCGCGGTTACGGTCCTGAACAGGGCTATGATTTTTTGCACGATGCCATCGTAACGTATTATAAACGGCATGGTGTTACCCTGGATACCAAAGATGTATTTATCAGCGACGGAGCAAAAAGTGATTGCGGCAACATCACCGATTTGTTTGACGACAGTAATGTGATTCTTGTACCTGATCCGGTGTACCCGGTATACGTAGATACCAATGTAATGCGGGGACGCCAGATCCTATATATGGAAGGGCGCCCAGAAAACGACTTTTTACCTATGCCGGATCCTGCTGTCCATGTGGATATCATTTATTTATGTTCTCCCAACAATCCTACAGGAGCAGCTTATACCAGGGGACAACTCGAAGCATGGGTGGCCTATGCCCAGCAACACAACGCAGTCATTTTATATGATGCAGCGTATGAAGCCTTTATCACAGAGCCGGACATGCCACGGAGTATTTATGTGATCCCTGGTGCCAAAGAGTGTGCCATTGAATTCTGCTCTTTTTCTAAAACAGCGGGATTTACAGGAACCCGGTGCGGGTACACGGTGGTGCCGCAGCAATTGGTGCGCAAGACCCCGGAAGGCAAAGAACTGAGCTTGAATAAAATGTGGTTGCGTCGTCAAACCACTAAATTTAATGGCGTTAACTATATCGTCCAACGGGGAGCGGAAGCGGCCATGAGCGTGCTGGGGGAGAAACAGTGCGGAGAAATGCTGGCCTATTACCGGGAGAATGCCCGTATGATGATGGAAACATTTGATCAAAAAGGCTACCGGTATTATGGTGGACAGTTCTCTCCTTATGTGTGGTTACAGTGCCCCGGTGGGATGAAAAGCTGGGATTATTTTAATCATCTGCTCAATGACCTAGCCATTGTAGGGACGCCTGGCGCTGGATTTGGAAAAATGGGAGAAGGGTATCTGCGCCTTTCCGCATTTGGAACCCACGAAGATACTAGGGAAGCTATGAACCGGATTGCAAAAGATACTATCTAACAAAGGAGAACGAAGAACATGAAAAAACTTATCATGACGTTGACAGCTGTTTTAACCATGGGAATGGCAAGCCTTGGCTTTGCCAGCCCCGCTAGTGACCTGCTTGCCCAGGAGGAAACTACAGCGGCAAAAGTGATTGATTTGCTCCAGGGAAAAGGCCAATTGACAGAAGTAGCACCTTTTTTTACGCAGGAATTGAGCAAGAATTTCACCTCCAGCGCACTGACCAATATGCAACAGGGAGTAACTAATCAACTAGGGAAGATGAGCAATGTAAAACTGGCCCGGCTGGATAAATTCACGGATGCCGACCGTTTGATCTACCTTGGCAAGGCCCAGAAAGCTCCTAATGTACAACTGACTTTTGTCTTTGTAACCAGCGGTAAGAAAGCCCTGCTGCAAGGTGTGAATGTACTTCCAGTAGAAGTTAAGGAAACGCCAGCTGCCCAACAGAATACAGCAAAGAAATAGCTTTTTGATGAAAAGTGAAGGAGTACTGCCAAGTGTGTGCAGTACTCCTTATTTTAATACTGAATCTGATATTTTCGCAGGCGGTATTGCAGGTTTTGCCGTGCAAGACCCAGTGCTTTGGCACTTTGTGTAATATTGCCATGGTTGCGACGAAGGGTCTCTTCCAAAATTTGTGTTTCGTAGTACGCCATTTGTTCTGCCAAAGTGCCGGACACAGCATGTGGTACAACGTTATTTTTAATTGTTGTTTTTGACTGGCCTGGGAGTGTGGAGTGAGGAAGAATATAAGATGGAAGCAAGTCGGCTGTGAGTTCTGGTCCTTCTGCCAGGTTTGAGGCATACTCTAACACGTGAAACAATTCCCGTACGTTGCCAGGCCAAGCATATTGCTGCAAGAGCCATAACGCTTGGGGAGCAATCCGCGTCAGTGGCAAGGCGTAGTTGGGGGCCACTTGTTGCAAATGGTAAAGGCAGAGTTCTTTCAGATCTTCTACTCGCTCCCGCAAAGTCGGAACTTTGAGGACCATGGTCGCTAGACGATAAAATACATCCTCCCGCAATTTTTTATTCTGAATGAGTGAAAAAGGATCTTCATTGCATGTAGAAATTACCCGTATATCCACATGTCGTTCCTGAGTTTCTCCTACCCTGCGAAAGACGCCCTCCTGTAAAACTCTTAATAATTTAGCTTGCATGGTAAGGGTCATGGAATTGAGCTCATCCAGAAATAACGTGCCTCCACTAGCCGCTTCTAATAAGCCCTTTCGGTTAGTAGCCCCTGTGTAAGCCCCTTTTACGGTACCAAATAAAATGCTCTCTACCAATGTTTCCGGTACAGCGGCGCAATTTAATACAACCAAAGGGTGATGCTTCCGGCGGCTCAGGGCATGGATGCTCTGGGCTACAATTTCTTTTCCGGTGCCAGTAGCACCTACGATTAAGATATGACTGTCCTGAGGGGCTACCTTCTGGATGGTCTTTTTTAAATCTAGTAGTGCTGGAGAGTGCCCCACTAGACTGTCCAAGGTATATTGCCGGATTTTCTTGATCCCTTTGGCTACTACTGCCTGGCGTGCCTGCTCTTGCAAAGATTCAATGATTTGCCGCCTCTTTTCTAAAAGAAATACATCTTCTTCAAAATCTACCGCAGCAATGAGCTGGCCCTTGGAGAAAATGGGATAGGCAGTATTGTAAGTATACAATTCTTTTCCAGAAGTATTCTGGTAATTGCTGAGACGATTGTGGACTTCCTGTTGGGTCGCAATACAGGTCAGAATAGAGCTTTCTTCATGCGTTAAGGTTTCCATACTGCTGACATGTTTTCCAACGTAAGTGGTTTGCTCTGAGAGGCCCATATTTTCCCGGGCTTTTTTATTTAAGAAGATCGCTTTGCCTTCTACATCAAATAAGTAGACAGCCTGATCCAATTTATCAACAGCGGTTTCCAAGAGCTTTGTATACGGATCCATAAAGGTCGCCTCCTGCATTTAAATTTTGCGGATGCATAAAAAATTTGCATACTTTCTTTTATTATCCTATGGTTTGAACTAACAGACAAGAATGTATACTGTATTTTTGTAAATACCAGCGGCTTTGTTCCAAGCTTTTAGCCCTGTGATTTTTCTTTACTTTACTCCACTAACAGAATGGCACGTTATTTGCAACATAATTAGATAAAATAGATTAGGCTTTCATTTAGACTGGAGGGAGAACAATGTGCAATATGCGTGACAACCAGCGCAACGTCCGCTGGAATGTTTTTATCCCCTGCTTTTTAGTGATTGGCGGGGCGGCTCTTTTGGGAGTGGTTAACAACACTTGGCTAACCGCAGTGACTAGTGCCATTTTTGGCTGGTCTCTGGAAAATTTTGGATGGCTCTACCAGTGGGTGGCACTGGGGACATTAATTCTGATTACCCTTTTGGCTTTTTCCCCGGTGGGGAAAATCCGTTTTGGGGGGCCGCATGCTAAGGCTAAATTTTCCTTTGGTGCTTGGTTCGCCATGACCTTGACAGGGGGTATTGCTACAGGCCTTATTACATACGGGGTGAATGAACCCATTATTTATTACGGCAATATTTATAAAGAATTGGATGGGTTTGGGATCGCACCCTATTCACAAGAAGCGGCATTCTTTGCCCTGGCACGCTGTTTTTATAACTGGACATTTATTCCATATGCTATGTATGCGCTAAGTGGTGTGATTATTGCTTATATGTATTATAATCGAAAAAAAGAATTGTCCGTTGCCGCATCTCTTACCCCGCTTTTTGGGCAGCGCGTGACACAGGGGTTTTGGCGAGCAGCCATTGATACCCTTTCGGTGCTAGCAATTGCCTTGGGGCTAGCGGCCTCTTTAGGCGCAGGTTTAGCTCTTGTAGGAACGGGGCTTACCGCTGCCTACGGCGTCCAACAAGGACCAGCTGTTTGGTTTATTCTTACTGCCATTATTACTGCAACGTTCACCATAGCATCCGTTATGGGTATTGATAGAGGCATCAAATGGCTGGCTAATATGACGACAAAGATTTTTTATCTGTTGCTGTTTGCCCTAGTGATTATTGGACCTACAGTGTATATCTTAAACATGGCCAATGTGGGATTGGGATATTGGCTGGATCGTTTTTGGACTTGGGGATTGGATCCGTATATTGCTGGTGGGAAACCGCTTGTGACCTGGTGGACTATGTATGACTGGGCTATCTGGATTGCCTATGCACCACTAATGGGAATCTTCTTTGCGATTATTGCCTATGGTCGCACCATTAAGCAATTTTTGCTAATTAACTGGGTACTGCCTGCCGTATTTGGCTTTGTATGGTTTTCCGTCTGGGGCGGCACAGCGCTAAAATGGCAAATTGATGGTGTCGTAGATATTGTAAAATCCATTCAGGAGGGCGGGGCTGTCAGTGGCATCTGGTATTTTCTTCAGGCAATTCCAATGGGCAAGATCCTGGTGCCGGTGATCATTATTACCCTAATTGCCGCTTTTTCCACTACCGCAGATACCATGAGCACTACGATTGCTGCACTATGCACGGAGGGGGCAAAACACGATGAGGAACCGGCCCTATGGCAGAAAGTGGTGTGGGGAGTATCCATTGGAGCTATCGCTGCCATTATGGTTGCCTTTGGCGGCGGAGAACAGGGCGTGGATGGCGTGAAATATCTGGCGGCCTGCGGCGGCTTTGTAGTCTTGGTTATTTTTATTCTCCAGGTTGCGGCAGCGGTAAAAGTTTTCTTCTTGGAAAAAGAAACCAAAAACGAAATGGTGGATAGTGAAGACTTGATAGAAACTGAAAATACGGATATGTGAAGAAAATGGGGGACAAAATAATGACAGAACAAGTCCTGTTGGGACCAAAACTCAGCCTGGAACAATTTATGGAAGTGGTTAGGAATCATGCTCAGGTCGCTTTCAGCGAAGACTATAAAGATCGGGTAAACCGAGCCCGAGCCATGGTGGAGGAATGGGTCGCTAAAGATCGGGTCATGTACGGTGTTACTACTGGCTTTGGTGCGCTGTCCACGAAAACGATCAGCCAGGAAGATACTGCTAAACTACAAGAAAATATCATTTTGTCCCATTCAGTTTCCGTAGGTAGCCCCCTGCCGGAGGAGGCTGTACGAGGAACGCTTTTGATGATGCTCCAGAATCTGGGACAAGGCTATAGCGGCGTGCGGTTGTGTGTGTTGGAACAGTTGCGACAGTTTCTCAACAAAAACCTGATTCCTTGGGCACCGGGAGATGGCAGTGTGGGATACCTTTCTCCGGAAGCCCATATGGCGCTGGTGCTTACCGGGCGAGGAAAGGCGTATTATGATGGAATGTTGCTAGAAGGCGCTGTAGCCTTAGAGAAAGCTGGTCTTACGCCACTTGTACTTGCTTCTAAAGAGGGATTGGCACTTGTAAGTGGGACCACTTCTCCCACCGCCATGAGTGCTATTGGGTTATACGATTTACTACAAGCTGCTAAAACGGCCGATGTAATAGGGGCCATGAGTGTAGAGATTCTCCAGGGTGTAATGAATGCCTTTGATGATCGGGTAATGGCAGTACGGCCTCATCCGGAACAGAAAAAGACAGCTGAGAATATCCGCAATTTACTAGAAGATTCTAAGGTTATTGCAGCGGCGAAAGGTTCTCATGTCCAGGATGCCCTTAGTTTGCGTTGTATTCCCCAACTCCATGGGGCTGTCAAAAAAACATTAGAAGATGCGAGAAGAACAATAGAAATTGAAATGAATTCCTGCTGTGATAATCCGATCATTTGGACGGAAGATGGACGGGAAGATGTCATTTCTGGTTGCAACGCAGATTCTTCCTATGTGGGCCTAGCCATGGATTGTTGTTGCCTTGGTGCGACTATGCTGGGGAAAATGAGTGAACGAAGAAATAACAGGCTGATTGATGGCAATTTGTCCGGCTACCCTTGGTTTTTAATCCAAAATCCGGGGCTCAATTCCGGGGTCATGATTCCCCAATACACCCAGGCGGGGCTTTTGAACCAAATGAGGATTCTTTGCACTGCAGCGGTTATTGATAACACTCCTACCTGTGGAAACCAGGAAGATTATGTGGCAATGGGATATAACGCGGCCCAAAAGTCATTAGCGGTAGTAGAAAAGTTGGAATATATCCTGGCTATTGAATTGTTGTCTGTTTATGAGGCACAGCCCTTTGTGGATGCAAAATGGCAGCGCAGCAGTGCCAGCCAAAAAGTACTGACGGAAATTGGACGGAACATTCCAGAGATGAAGGAAGATATGTTCTTATCCCCCTATATTGAATACCTAAAGAAAAAAATTCACGATGGCAGTATACTGGGCTGGGCGGAAACTGGCATGGGGAAAAAATTGCTTTAAAAACTGGAACGGGATGCAGGGTGGATCTTTCTGCAAAAAGAAGGATCCACCTTGTTTAATTTTTGGATAAATTAAAGAAAATTCAAAATCGTATCGCGAAGAAGTCCGTTTTTGACATTTTTTTGACAAAGAACGGGTACAATAAAACCATCAAACACGGGAAAAGCAGGGTTCTCGTATGGACAATCCAGAAAAGGAGTGATCGACGTATGGAAATTTTGACTAACCCCATTGTAATATCAGTGGTCATCATGTCTGTACTCTGCCTGATTAAGATAAACGTACTGCTAGCTATCTTGGCTGCAGCGGTTATTGCAGGTGTGACTGGCGGCATGAGTATTTCGGATACGGTTAGTACTATGATTAGTGGCATGGGCGGCAACTCGGAAACGGCGCTGAGTTATATCCTGTTAGGTGCCTTGGCGGTAGCCATTGGTCGCAGTGGTATTGCCGACATCCTGGCACGGAAAATCACGAAAGT
This sequence comes from Acidaminococcus sp., assembly GCA_019416065.1. Classification (GTDB taxonomy): domain Bacteria; phylum Bacillota; class Negativicutes; order Acidaminococcales; family Acidaminococcaceae; genus Acidaminococcus. The sequence continues at coordinate 9,490 of DXYB01000045.1, forward strand.
GGTGGGCAACAAGAAAGTGGCATTTTGCTTGATGATTGCCTTTGTTTCCTGTTTCTCTCAAAACTTAATCCCTGTACACATTGCATTTATTCCTATTTTAATTCCTCCCCTGCTGAGTGTTATGAACAAAATGAAACTGGACAGAAGAGCAGTAGCTTGTTCTTTGACTTTTGGCCTGAAGGCTCCGTATGTATCCCTGCCAGTTGGATTTGGTCTACTATTTATGACAATTATCAAAGACCAGATGGTGGCCAACAATGTGCAGGTCGCTATTGCTGATATCGCTTCTGTTATGTGGATTGGCGGCGCTTCTATGTTGGTGGGACTCGTGCTGGCGATTATCTTCTACTGCAGCCGGGACCGTGAATATCAGGATCTGCCGATTATGGGACAAGATCCCAATGCCGGTCATGCAGAGTGGAATATTGACTGCTGGAAAGCTCTGGCAGGCGCAGGTGCGGCATTTATTGCCCAGCTATACTTCCAGTCCTTGCCGATCGGTGCTATGTGCGGCCTATTGGTCATGGTCGTAACTGGTAGCATTAAATGGGACAAACTGGATGATACCATTAACGGCGGCGTAAATATGATGGGCTTTATTGCCTTTGTTATGTTGATTGCAGCCGGCTATGGTAACGTACTTCGGGAAACTCACTCTGTAGAATCCTTGGTAGAAGCCACCACATTACTGGTTAACACCAAATTAGGCGGTGCGATTTTGATGTTGGCAGTGGGCCTTGTTATCACCATGGGTATTGGAACCTCTTTCGGAACCATTCCTGTTATTGCCTCCATCTACATTCCTCTGGGGCTTAAACTGGGATTCCATATTCCGGCAATTATTCTGCTGATTGGTATTGCTGCAGCGTTAGGTGATGCCGGATCCCCTGCTTCTGACTCTACCTTAGGACCTACGTCCGGGCTAAATGCGGACGGGCAGCATAACCATGTTTGGGACACCTGTGTACCCACTTTTATCTTCTTCGATTTGACTCTATTGGTTGGCGGTACCATTGGTGCCATCATCCTGGGCTGATAAACAAAAAACGACAAGGGGCTGGCCAGCCGGCCTCTTACTTACATTACTAAGTACGACATATCATTAAGGAGGATCATCATGTTAAAAGACGTAAAAAGCATCAAAGAAGTAGTACTGGATGGAGATGCCTTGACACTGGAACAACTGATTGCTATCTGTCGTTACGGCGCAAAAGTAAGCATCGCTCCGGCTGCGGTGGATAAAATTAAAGCCTCCCGGGCCATTGTCGATGAAATCGTGGAACATGAACGGCCGGTTTATGGCATTACTACCGGATTCGCTTCCTTGGCAAGAGTCAGCGTTTCTAAGGAAGATACGGCACAGCTCCAGGAAAACCTGGTGCGGACGCATTGCTGCGGCTATGGAAAACCCCTTTCTAAAGAAGTGACCCGTGCAGTCATGACCATTCGTGCCAATGCGCTGGTTAAAGGATATTCCGGTGTGCGTCTATCCACGGTGACAACCCTGGTAGATATGATCAATAAAGGTGTACATCCTTACATTCCTGAAAAAGGTTCTGTGGGAGCGTCTGGAGACCTGGCTCCGCTGGCACATATGGCACTGCCTATGCTGGGCTTGGGCCGGGCAGAATACAATGGAACTGTGATGAGCGGTAAGAAAGCCATGGATCTGGCAGGAATTCCCACTATTCGTCTGGCCGCCAAAGAAGGCCTGGGCCTATTGAACGGAACTTCTGTTTTGACGGCTATGGGTTCCTTTGCCCTGTGGGAAGGTATGCAGCTGTTGAAAGTCAGCGATATTTCTGCAGCGCTTTCCATGGAAGCCCAAAGAGGTATTATTGATGTGTTTGATGAAGGCCTGCATGTAATGCGGCCGCACCAAGGTCAGCTGGATACCGCTTACAATATGAGAGCCCTGCTGAATGGGTCTACTTTTGTTACCCATCAGGCAGAAATCCGGGTACAGGATCCTTACTCCCTGCGCTGTATTCCCCAGATTCACGGTGCCAACAAAGACACCCTGGGCTATGTGAAGAGCAAGGTGGATATTGAAATCAATGCGGCAACTGATAACCCCATTGTCCTGCCGGATGGACGGGTTCTCAGCGGTGGCAACTTCCATGGTGAACCGGTGGCACAACCCTTTGATTTTCTCGGCATCGGACTGGCTGAGATTGCCAGCGTGTCCGAACGTCGTACAGAACGGCTGCTGAATAACTCCCTCAGCGGATTCCCCTCCTACTTGGTAAAACATCCGGGCCTGAATTCTGGCTTTATGATTACCCAATACGCCCAGGCTGCACTGGTCAGCGAAAATAAAGTGTTGGCACATCCGTCTTCCGTGGATTCCATTCCTACTGGAGAAAACCAGGAAGATTTGGTCAGCATGGGCGCCTATGCAGCACGCAAGGCTGGCGACATTGCCTTTAACGTCCGTCGGGTCGTTGCTACGGAAATTATGGCAGCCTGCCAGGCTATTGACCTGCGGCAGGAACAGGGATTGAAACTAGGCGTTGGAACCCAGGCTGCCTATGATTTTGTACGGCAACACAATGCCTTTATTGAAAATGATAAAGACATTGAAATGTACGATGAATTGGAAAAAGTATGCAAGATTGTAGAAGATGGTTCCATTTTGGAAACTGTAGAAGAAAAGGTTCCCTTGAAGTTCTTCTAATATCTTGCTTGTGCTATCTGGACAAAAGCTGCGGCTATTCCGCAGCTTTTGTCATTTATGGATTATTATTTGACGGAAATAGAAAAAAACGTCAATAATAGAAAAAAATAGCTAAAAAATTTTTCTCTAAATGAAGAAGATTTAGACGTTTTTTAGATGAACCCCCGCTACAATAGAGCCGAGAACGAACAAAAAGTCTTACACAAACAAAGAGTATGAAAAAAGGAGTGTATGCATAATGAAAAACAAAGACATTGCACAAGCCATGACCATTAAACTGGAATTTCCAAATGGCTTGCCCAAACCGAAACCGTTTCAGGAAGGAATTCGTAGAGCTCCTGACCGTGGTTTCCGTCTGACTCCGGCGCAAACAGAGATTGCGCTGAAAAACGCATTGCGCTATATTCCCGAAGAATACCATCAGGAACTGATTCCTGAATTTTTGGAAGAACTGACAACCCGGGGCCGGATTTATGGTTACCGCTTCCGTCCGGAAGGCCGGATCTATGGAAAGCCTATTGACGAGTACAAAGGCAAATGTTTGGAAGGCAAAGCGTTCCAGGTAATGATTGATAATAACCTGGACTTTGAAGTTGCGCTGTATCCGTATGAATTGGTTACCTACGGTGAAACCGGTAGTGTTTGCCATGACTGGATGCAATATTTGTTAATCAAAAAATATCTGGAAAACATGACGGCGGATCAAACGCTGGTTATGGAATCCGGCCATCCTTTGGGCCTGTTCCGTTCCAAACCGGAAGCCCCCAAAGTCATTATTACCAATGGGCTCATGATTGGTGAATATGATAATATGTGGGATTGGGAAATTGCCGAAGAAATGGGTGTTGCCAACTATGGACAGATGACAGCTGGTGGCTGGATGTACATTGGGCCCCAAGGCATTGTGCATGGAACCTTTAATACCGTGTTAAACGCCGGTCGTCAACAATTGGGTGTGCCAGAAGATGGGGACATGGGCGGTAAACTCTTTGTGACCAGTGGCTTAGGTGGCATGAGCGGTGCCCAGGGGAAAGCAGCGGAAATTGCCAAATGCACGGCCATCGTAGCAGAAGTGGATTACTCCAGAATCCAAACACGTCTGGATCAGGGCTGGATCAGCGGTGTGAGCGATTCTCTGCCTGAAGTGATTGCTATGGCACAAAAATCCATGGCGGAAAAATCCGGAAAATCCTACGCTTACCATGGCAACATTGTAGATTTGCTGGAATATATTGTGGAACACAATATCCATGTAGATTTGCTCTCTGACCAGACCAGCTGTCATAACGTATATGGCGGTGGATATTGCCCGCAGGGCTTGACCTTTGAAGAACGGACCAAGATGCTGGCAGAGGATCCTGCTAAATTTAAGGATCTTGTTAATAAAACCCTGCATGCTCACTTTAATGCCCTGAAGAAACTGACTGATCGCGGCGTATACTTCTTCGACTATGGCAACTCCTTTATGAAGGCTGTCTTTGATTCCGGCGTTAAAGAAATTTCCAAGAACGGTGTGGACGATAAAGACGGTTTTATTTGGCCCAGTTATGTGGAAGACATTATGGGACCGCTACTGTTTGATTATGGCTATGGCCCGTTCCGTTGGGTCTGCCTGTCTGGTAAACCGGAAGATCTGCACAAGACCGATATGGCCGCTATGAGCTGCATTGATGTTAACCGTCGGTATCAGGATCGTGACAACTACAACTGGATCCGGGACGCCGAAAAGAACAAATTGGTGGTGGGGACCCAAGCTCGTATCCTGTACCAGGATGAAGTGGGCCGTGTAAATATTGCCCTGAAATTCAATGAAATGGTACGCAAAGGCGAGATTGGTCCTGTCATGATGGGGCGTGATCACCACGACGTATCCGGTACGGATTCCCCGTTCCGTGAGACCAGCAATATCAAAGATGGCTCCAATGTGATGGCGGATATGGCAGTGCAGTGCTTTGCTGGTAACGCAGCTAGAGGCATGAGCCTGTGTGCCCTCCATAACGGCGGTGGCACCGGTATCGGTAAAGCCATTAACGGCGGATTTGGCCTGGTATTGGATGGTAGCCACAGAGTGGATGAAATCATCCGTAGCTCCTTGTCCTGGGACGTGATGAGCGGTGTTGCGCGGCGTAGCTGGGCGCGGAATGAACACGCTATGGAAACGGCTGTGGAGTATAACCATACCCGGTATGGCGTAGGCCAAATTACTATTCCGTATCTCACCGATGAAAAACAAATCAAAGATGCGGTGGCAAAAGTTTACCCCCATGCTCACATTGTGAAAAAAGCGTAATGAAAGTACAGTAAGACTGCCGCCATTTGGCGGCAGTCTTTTTCTAGGAGGATTCTCATGAGTGAAAAACTCTTAATCAAAAATGCGGCCCAAATCGTTACTCCTACGGGGAAAAGTGCCCGGCACGGGAAGGAAATGGGCAATTTGCAGGTTTACGAGAAAGCATCTCTTTTAATGGAAGATGGAAAGATTGCGGGCATTGGCACGGATCCATCCTGGGAAAAGACCGTTCCTCCACAGAACCAAATTGATGCTACAGGAAAGGCTGTTCTGCCTGGCTTTGTTGATTCCCATACCCATCTGGTCTTTGGAGGCTATCGCCCGGATGAATTTCTGTGGCGGATGGCTGGGGTCAGCTATATGGAAATCATGAACCGGGGCGGCGGGATTTTAAATACGATGGACGCTACCCGTAAAGCCACTGCAGAAGAGTTGGCAAATCACGCCATGGATCACCTGAAAAATATGCTGAAAATGGGTGTTACTACCGTAGAAGCCAAAAGCGGCTATGGACAGGATCATGATACAGAAATTAAGCAAATGGAAGTCGTGGAGAAATTGAACCAAATGCAGCCAGTGGAATTGGTTTCCACTTTTTTGGGTGCCCATGCCGTACCACCGGAATACAAGGGAAAAGGCGATGCCTTCATCGAATTTCTCCTCAAAGACGTGATGCCGGAAGTCAAAGAAAGACGCCTGGCAGAATTTTGCGATGTCTTCTGTGAAGACGGTGTATTTTCTGTGGAACAGAGCCGTCATTTACTGACAGAAGCTAAAAAAATGGGCTTTAAGCTGAAGATCCATGCGGATGAAATTGTCAGTCTGGGTGGTGCGGAGCTTGCGGCTGAACTGCATGCTACCAGTGCAGATCATCTGCTCCATGCTTCTGACAAAGGGATTCAGGCAATGGCTAAAAGCGGCGTAGTATCTACACTATTGCCTACAACTGCTTTTTGTTTAAAGGAACCATTTGCCCGGGCACGGGAGATGATTGACCAGGGATGTGCCGTGGCGCTTGCCACTGACTTTAACCCTGGTAGCGGTTTTACGTTCTCTGTGCCGCTGATGATTGGACTGGCGGTTATTTACATGAAAATGACTGCAGAGGAAGCCATCACGGCCCTGACTTTAAATGGAGCAGCAGCTGTGGATCGAGCAGATCGGATAGGCTCTTTGGAAGTAGGAAAACAAGCGGATGCCGTAATTCTGCACTATCCATCCTACAAATTCCTGCCCTATCATACGGGGATCAATATTGTGGATACAGTTATCAAAAAAGGTAAAGTAGTGGTGGAATAAGTACGTATTTGCACCAAAACAAAAAGGGGAACGACGACGCGTTGTCGTTCCCCTTTTTTTTGGTTCTTTGTCAAATGTTGGGGAGGACCCCAAATTCATCCTTTTCTG